>CAXTDO010000585.1:0-4687 GCA_964242315.1 uncultured Flavihumibacter sp. | reverse complement strand
TGCCAGGCCTGCATAATACTCATAGTAGGCGGCCGTTACATCAATTTCTACCTGAGCCAGCGCCTTAACTTTGGCCTGTTCTTTAGATAATACGCCGGCCAGAAAAACACGGTTTTTTCTGATTACAGCCGCCATCGCTTTTAAGTAAGAGGCTCTGTCAACAGAAGTTCTTCTGCTCCATGCCTGCTGGGCATTTTTAGCGGCGGCAACCGCAAGGTCCGCATCATGTTGTGCTCCCCTTGGAACGCGGGCAATCAATTCTTCCGTACACGGATTGAAAACTTCTATATAATCAGCGTCATCTGTGTTTTCAAGAAATGCGCCGTTTATGTACTGCCCATAAGTTTCAACCGCTACTTCACGTAAATTATTATCGCTATACATAATGAATGTTTTATTTGTTATCAACCATTAGCCGGCTCTGTTGCCATGTATATAATATATCAGTGTTTACAACGTGTTCCGGTATCTTGCCCTGCGCAATTGCTACCACCTGTCTGCAGGCTTTTATGCCAATCTCCCGGAACATTTCATGTGTCCAGGCTATGGAATGCGGCGCCAGAATTACATTTTCCAGTTTAAAAAACGGATGATCATTATCGGGCGGTTCCTTTGTAAAAACGTCCGTGGCATAGCCGGCTATAGCATTAGCTTGTAAGATTTTCATCAAAGCGTCTTCATTAATGATTCCGCCACGGGCAGTATTTATTATATACGCATTCTTTTTAAGCAACGATAATTCCTGTTCACTTATCAGGTTAAACGTTTCTTCAGTAAGCGGACAATTAATGGAAATAAAGTCCGAGTGTTGCATCAGGTAGTTAAGGCTTACCAACTTTACTCCGTAAGCTTCAGCCATCGTTTTATCTGCATAGGGATCGAACGCAAGCGGTTGATTCATGCTGAAAACCTTAATCATTTCCGCGAGGGTGCCGCCGATACCACCGAGACCAACAACACCAAGCGTACGGCCACGTAATTCATTACCCATATAATTGCTGCGTTGCGCCCAGTTGCCATCTCTCACTAACCTGTTTTTTTCCAGCAGGCGGTGTGAAAGTGCCAGCATCCAGGTAATGACTGCTTCTGCAACGGAATAATTTACGGCTCCCTTTGTAATGGTTACAATTACGTTTGCAGCGCTGCAGGCTTTCAGGTCAACCATGTCGTAGCCAACACCAAAACGGCATATGGCTTTCAGGTCATGTACACCTTTAAAACTTTCCGGCTTATAAGAGGGTGCCATGGAGATTACTGCATCATAGCCCTGAAGCATTTCTGCGGTTACAGGTGACCGATATTCTTTCATGAACTCATAAGTGAGCCCATCTGTTTCCTCTAAAATATTTAAACCAATATCATCATAGGTAAGAGCGCCGTCCGGCGTTAAAAAATCTCTTGTTAACCCTACTTTAAACATGGTGCAAATTTTTACTTACTTATTGCTGCTCTGTACCAGTGTTAAGTTAGGTATACTTTGACGTAATTGCTATCAGCTATCAGGAGGAAACGTATTCTCTATTGAGTTTCCTTCTGATAGCTGATACCTGATAGCAAAAATGTTGTTTTACATTTAACTTAACACTAACCGAATGAACAAAAGTAACGTTGGGCACAAAAAATAAAAATGGTCAAAACCGTTCTTTTTTTGTACTTTTTGATATATTTTGAAATGCCTCCACTTGCCAAAACTGCACGCGATATGAAAAACTTTTCCAAATATTTTAATATAGGTACTACTGAAGAAAATTGGGGATTGTATGTAAACACGGTGGGTTACGACAGGGTAAATCCCAACCAGCATTATCCCAAAAACGAAGAACATCCAAAAAATCATTGTTTTAACTGGAACCAGGGTAGAATTTTAAGTGAGTACCAGCTCATATTTATTTCCAAAGGCCAGGGTATATTTGAATCGGAATATACCAAACCGACCACTATCAACGAAGGAACCTGTTTTTTTCTTTACCCCGGTGTATGGCATCGCTATAAACCCAATTCAAATTCGGGATGGGAAGAATACTGGATAGGTTTTAACGGATCGTATCCAAGCGAACTGATGAACAAGAACTTCTTTAATGTTGAAATGCCTTGTATTAATGTAGGTTTATACCAGGACCTCCTTCATCTCTGGCATCACCTTATCAACACAGTACAGATTTCCCCTTCAGGGTTTCAACAGGTAATTGCAGGCATTACATTACAAATACTGGGAGTAATAAATGGGGTGGCAATGAACAACATGCCTGAGAAGGACCCGATTGGAAGAATGATGGCAAAAGCTAAATTCCTGCTCGAAGAATCTATAGAGAAACCGGTTGATATAGAAAAACTTATAAAAGAGCTGCCGATGGGATACTCAGCTTTTAGAAAGGCCTTTAAAAAATTTACCGGTGAGTCACCCAATCAATACCATCTTAATTTACGTCTAAACAAGGCTAAAGAATTACTTACTTCCACCACTTTAAATATTAATGAGGTAGCTGATCAAACCGGTTTTGATTCAGTGTATTATTTTTCCAAACTTTTTAAAAAGAAGAATGGAAAGTCGCCAAAATTTTACAGATCAGAAATTCCACAACTCCATTAAAGACTGTTCATTTTGGGTAACAAAAAATGAACTTATATTAATTTATTTTTAATATAATTTTCAAAATCGAATTATTGGTAATATATCTTACAGAAGATATTTTGAAGTAATGGTATTTATCTTTAAATTAGATAATTAGGGTAATTGGGTTACCTATATACATATGTAGAATTAATTATAATATGAAAGTTTGTTAACAGATACTAAAGAATGAGTTTTAACGTAATTATACCAGAACTTAACTAAATATTTTTATGAAGTATACGTATCCTCTTCACGAAGTTATTGATCTTATCGATCAGGCCTCCAAACACGAGATTATTGCCTTATGCGATTTGATTAAGGAAGAAAAATCTTATTACTCTCCATTTCATCTAAGTGTAATTGCGGCTGCAATAAATCTTCAACTAGATACATTGAAGCTAGGTTCCAATAAATAAGAATTGCAGTCTTCTTCTTCGCATTTAACTCCCATTTTCCTTACCATAGCCGGCAGGGACATGCTTAAGCCACCCTTAAATCAAGCTATATTACAGTTTTAGGATGGATATAACCGTTAGTCTGATGATCTGTAAGGTTGTTAATATCATTAAATGTAAGTTTAACTTCTCCTAAGCAAGGTCTGTCATTGATACTATAATTTGGTTATATTTTGTTAACGACTATATCAATTCAATTGATATAAGTATATTGTTTGTATAAAATTAAAACAATGAAAACTCAGGATGTTAAAACAAAAGCAGGCTTTTTTGAAGTTTTTGCTAGCAAAGTTACCCAGACTGCAGGAAGTACCCCTGCGTTTATAACCGCTTTTTTTGTTGTAATAATTTGGGCTGCCACCGGGCCCATTTTTCATTACTCCGAGAACTGGCAATTAGTGATCAACACGGGCACTACCATTGTTACTTTTCTAATGGTTTTTCTTATTCAAAAATCACAAAATAAAGATTCACTAGCTATTCAATTAAAATTAAATGAACTGGTAGCTGCTCATGAATTTGCAAGTAACAGATTGGTAAATGTTGAAAATATGAGCGAAGACGAACTTAAAACAATCAAAAAGTATTACAGCAGGCTGAGTGAAATTACCAAAAATGAAGAAAGCCTGCAGCAGTCGCATTCTATCGACGAAGCACAGCAGCAGCATGAGATTAAAAAAGAACTTGAAACGGAGCTGAAAGATATAATTAGGAAGTAAGCATGAGTTAATTATTAATGATTAACGGATGGCATCACTTATATATTATTTTTAGTTGATTAAAAAACTAACCACTTGCCGTTAATATTTAATCATTAATAATTAATAATTTTCCAAGAACACTAATGAATACAACCAACCTGTCTATTGCTACAATGACCTGGGCAAGGGATGATAAAGAAGAACAACTGTTACACGAATCGTTATCAGCTTTATCCAAACTTAACATACCGGTCTTTATAACTGATGGTGGCTCAAATCATCAATTTATAGATTACATCAAAAGCTTTCCTCACTTTACGCTGCTGGAGCCTGAATCAAAAGGCGTCTGGCCGCAGGTTCAAACAAGTTTAAGGGCCGCATATAACTCGGGCGCCGACTTTGTTATTTATTCAGAGCCTGATAAAATGGATTTCTTTAAGCAGGGACTAACTGACATGTTGCATCAAATTTCTGCTGATGAACAGTCGGGAGTTGTTATTGCGGTTCGTTCCCTACCTGGTTTTATCAGCTATCCCAAATTTCAGCAGATGACAGAAACAACTATCAACAATTGCTGTGCTGAAGTAACCGGTAACAATATTGATTATACCTATGGACCTTTTTTAATGAACCGCGCACTTATCCCGTACCTCGAAGGGTTAAAAACAAGCATTGGTTGGGGCTGGCGGCTGTATACCTTTGTTATAGCCAGCCGGCTGAACTATAACATAGAAGGATTTGAGGGTGATTACTACTGCCCTGTTGAGCAAAGGGAAGATGATGCTTCGGAGCGTATTTATAGAATGAAACAGTTAGGTGAAAGTATCGAGGGAATTGTTCTGGCGAATAAGGGCTGGCAATGACTTTTTCAACCACGGAGGAAAAGCCGAGGTAGCACGGAGGAGGCTCCTCCGTGC
>CAXTDO010000584.1:0-4689 GCA_964242315.1 uncultured Flavihumibacter sp. | reverse complement strand
TTCTTAAGCTGTAATCCTTTATTTGTTAAGGCATGAAGGCTGTCAGCTTTAATAAGCAATCTATAGGCAACTGTAGTATTAAGGTCCTTAGTGAGGTGTCTTGACCCGTGCCGGCCTACATGGTTAATAAATACAGGTTTGTAACCGGCAGGAATTTCTGTGTACTTTACCTGTTGCGGCGTGTACAATGTTTTAGTTCCCGCAGAAACTTTGCAGTTCTGTGCCGGGAGAGACAATCCCGACACAAAAAAAATAAAAGTAAAAAAGGTCTTCACTGAATTAAATAAATACTTAATGTCTGTTGCCCATTCCATTTAACTGGTAGCAGCCTATATCAATACCTGGTTGTGTATAGCCGGTTACTCCATATACCGGGTCCTGCGGTATCAGTTGTAACGGAGTAAAGCCTGTAAAACCTTTACCAATACAGGGAGAAGCAGGCTGTAAGCTGAAGTTGAAATTTCCAACTGCTGTAATGTCCTGCAGTCGGTAACCACCAGTAACAGGCAGGGCATAATTGAAAAACAGCGGGTTGCCTTTTTGAACCGCTTTGGCGCCATCATACCCGGTATTGCTTAAATAGTTAAAGGCATCTGAAAGATAAGATGAAGGCGCCGGGTAATCAGTGGCAACCGGCTTTGTAATGTATGTAGTAGGATATATCTGGTTGGCAACGCTCGTACTGTCTGCCCAGTAATAATTATAACCGTAATGATTGTTGTATAAATAACCGGTGTCTGCTGCTACATTGCTTAAAATCCTTAGTCCGAATTTACAGTTTACAATAAGATTATTAAATGCCATTCCCCTGGCCCCTTCTTCAAAGTTAATAGAGCCTCCCCTGCCGGTTTTGGCCTGTCTATACCCCCCGTTTACAATGGTATTGTTATACATCCTGATATTGCATTTAAGTATACCCGGACCGCTACCTTTATCGGAAGCTTTTAAACCGTTTGTGGCATCCCCGATAAAAAAATTATAAGCCATGTCGCCCGTGCCGCCGCTTTTAATGTTCAGCACATCACCACCTACCTTACCGCATTTCTCAAAAGTGCTTCTTAAAATGGCAAACTTACCACCTGCTCCGGAGATCCGGATCGCGTCGTCCACCGTACCATAGACCCATGAATCCTCAAAAACAAAATAGCCGGTAGGGTTAGAGAAATAGGCCGCATAAGATGGGTCACTACCGGTTAAACCCAACACTGTGTAGGCAGTAGAACCGCCACTGTTCAATGTAGCACCGCAATATTCCAGGTGCGTCCATTTAAATACCATGTACGCACAGGTAGCATCTCCCAACACACCTTTCCATCTTCCGGAAAACGCAGAGTCATTAGCGGCTTTATAATTAATTACCGGCTGGTCTGTTTTAACAAGATCGGCTACCGTAAGATAAACAGGCGCTTCTTTGGTACCTAAAGAAAAGAAGGAACCCTTTACTATGATACCTGCACCTTTTGTAAAATTAACACGCGCACCCGGCTGAATCACCAGGGTGTCAGTTGCCTGAACATAAAGGTCGCAATTTACCGTATATGTTTTGCCTGCAAGCATGGTACCTTTTACGTTGCCGCATAAAGGCGCTGCATCGCTAATAGGTGAAGCCGGTGATGGAATATATTGGTAAAGATCCCGGTGCTCTTCCGTTATTTTTTTACAACTGCTTACAACAGAAAGAATCATTACTGCAAGCATTGTAATTTGTAAAGATTTTTTCATACTATAATTTATAGGTAGTTTATAATTTGAAACGAAGGCCAAACAGGTAGGAACGTTTGTAGATGTCTCTTTGTACAAAAATGCTGCTGTAATCATCCTGTCCTGAAAGCTGTCCGGGCGTGCCATCTTTTATATAAGGCTGTTTGATGATGACATTGGTTTTTGAATTGATCAGGTTGTTGATCTTGGTATAGAAAAACAATCGCCTGGCAATTTTTTTCTCGAAAGAAAAGTCAAGCTGGTTGTAAGGTCTTTGCCATACATCAAGGCCATAATAAGGCGAAACCTGAACGATCCTTTCACCGGTATACACAAAAGCCAGTTGCGCATCCAGACCAATTTTTCCGTTCTTATACAATAGAGCCATGTTACCAACATGATTGGCCTGACCTTGCAATGGCCTTGTCTGGTTTAACGTAGTAGTAGTATCTGAATTACTTGCATTATTAAAAAGCCGGTAAGACTTAGTGGTAGTTATCTTTGATTGCGTGTAAGTATAATTAATGTTGATACCGAATTTGCCGATGTATTTAATATATACCGCTTCAAAACCGTAATTGGTTGCATCGCCAAAATTATATGGCATTAAGGCCACTGCTTCATGAGGTTGCGCTCTTGTGGGCAAGCCATATTCTACCGGATTGTGTATTCTTTTGTAAAATACACCGGCCAGTATCTGATCGGTATTTGTTGGAAAATACTCATACCTGAAATCCAAGTTATCTGCTGTAGTATGTTTTAAATCAGGATTGCCCTTCTGATTGTAATATTCATCCTGGCGGTTATAGGGTGTCACTTCAAAAAAGCCGGGACGGCTGAGACTTCTAAAGTAAGACAAACGCAGGTTTTGTTTTGCATCCAAACTGTATTTAAAATGAACACTGGGTAACAAATCGGTGTACCAGATGTGACCATCTTTCTTATCAAATGTAGAATCCATTACGGTATTGTAATGCTGGTCGGTGTGTTCCGCTCTCATTCCGCCAAGCACCTGCAGGTTCTTCGAAAGCATGAATTTTACCTGAACATATGCAGCGCTGATATCTTCCCGGCTGGTATAGGTATTTACATTGATCTCATTGCTGATGGCTTTTCCCATGCTTGTGAATTCGTATTGCGCTGCATTGATGTCTGTAAACTGCTGCTGTCCGGCATTGACAGCGGAAAGGTCGTAGAGGTTATAATAGTTTTCCCTGTTTTTATGCCGGTACAAACCACCGAACTTTACTTCCGTTTTGGTATTGGCAACATGAGGCATCCAGGTCAAATTCAGGTAGCCGGCAAGGTCACGGTCACTGTTATGCGTCCAGATGCGGGACATGCCTGCAAGACGGTTTACAGGTGCCTGCGGGATATTATTTTTTACTTCGTTGTCATACTCAAATTCGCTCTGGTCGGGAATGTTTTGTTTAGCGATGGAATAAACTGCGCTCCAGTTTAATTTGAAAGCTGATGATAACTGGTGATCGCCCTGCAGGGTTGAATTATAAATATCCTGGATCTGCCAGCGGCTCCTGTAAAGAATGGCCACATTACCCGAGCCAGGACCCGTACGCTGCGTTGTTAAAGAAGAATCAATAGTATACCTTGACTGCAGCTCATCCATATGGATAAAGAGGTTGAAAAGTGACAGCTTGTTACGGTCATTGATCACATAATCCCATTTGTTATTCAACCCATATCTTTTTTGCCGGGTGGAGTATTCGCGGATATAGCCATCGTTGAACGCAGGATAGTTATCATAACGCTGACCGGTGCCGTTTAAGTTTGCAATCACTTCCGGTTGCGGATTCTGGCGGTTGAACACATTGTCAGAGCCCCTGAACATATCCTGGTAACTCACGCCTACCACTACCCCAATTTTTTTATTCAGCAACCTGTTACCAAAAGTAAAGCCGGCCTGTTTATTTATTGGATTGTCTTTATGAGTGAAGTTCACATTTCCTTTCGTGAAGTCGCTGTACCTGGCAACGTACGACCTGCCGTTTATTTGAGCCGGATCTTTTTTGTTGATGACCGAATGATCGAAAGTTAAAAATGATCTGTCGTTAAACAAGCTGTTGAAGCCGCCTGCTACAAACGCATTGACGAAAAGTTCCCTGGGGGCGTTCTTCATCACAAGGTTCATGGTTCCGCCGATAGCATCCCCTTCCATATCGGGCGTAAGTGATTTTGTCACTTCCAGTCTTTCCAGCATGTCTGCCGGAAAAATATCCATCGGCACATACCTGAATTTATCATCAGGACTTGGTATTTTAATGCCGTTCACCAATGTATTGTTATAGCGCTGGTCCATGCCGCGGATAATGGCATAACGGCCTTCGCCGCTGCTGCTGCGTTCGATGGTTACACCACTTACTCTCTGCAACGAATTGGCAACGGTGATATCCGGTGATAACTGAATGGCTCTCTCTGATAATATATTTTGAATGATGGAAGAATTCTTTTCCAGTCTCCTGACGCCTTCATCGGTAGAGCGGGACATATTAGCACTAACCACTACTTCATTCAGGACGGCGCCTTTTTCTGACATCTGGATATCGATCACTACTACTGATGATGCGTTATCAACAGATATTTTTTGATCATCGCTGCTTTTAAAGCCCACCGTTTTTGCTTCTATCGTATAAGCACCTTCAGCAACATTTTTAAAAATATAAGAGCCGTCCAGGTTTACAATCGTGTATCGTTTCTTATCACCTTTTTGAAGTTCAACAGTGGCGCCGGTAAGAGGTTCGCCTGTTTTGGTGTCGGTTACTTTACCTTTAACGGTTCCCGCAATAGATTGAACGGAAGTGAGAAAGCATAATGTCAGCAGCAGCATAAAATATCTCATGGAATGAGTTAATTTGATGCAAAGCTATTCTCCCGGATATTTAGCTGATGCCGTTACATCAATGGTAATAGAGACGTAACAGTTAATTAATGATAACTTAATATTTCAAATTGAAATAAATTATACCCTAA
>CAXTDO010000583.1:0-4701 GCA_964242315.1 uncultured Flavihumibacter sp. | reverse complement strand
TGGTAGTTGAAAAAGGAAAAGAAAAAGAGGTGCTGAAGATATTTGATAAATGGGACCTTCCCTGTGCTGAAATCGGTGAAGTAACAGATGATGGCCTGCTGCAATTTTATATGCAGGGTAAACTGGAGGCGGTGTTACCCGCTAACGATTTGGTGCTTGGTGGCGGCGCTCCCCAGTACGACAGAGCATTTACAGAACCCGCGTATTTTAAACAAATAGAAGAATTCGATCCGGCGTCCATCGAAATACCCGATGATCTCAAATCTATCGCCGAGCAGCTTATAACAATTCCCAATATCGCCTCAAAACACTGGATATACAAACAGTACGATAGCATGGTGGGAACTGCTAATACTTCTACAAATGAACCTACCGACGCGGCTGTTATTTTAGCAAAAGGAACAAACAAGGCTTTGGCAATTACTACAGACTGCAACAGTCGTTATGTTTTTGCTGATCCGTATAAAGGAACCATGATAGCGGTAGCAGAAGCTGCACGTAATATAGTTTGCAGCGGGGGAGAACCTTTGGGCATAACCAATTGCCTCAATTTTGGAAATCCCTATAATCCCGAGGTGTATTATCAGTTTGTTCAGGCAATTAAGGGAATGGGCGAAGCCTGCCGTAAGTTTGATACTCCTGTTACCGGCGGTAACGTGAGTTTTTACAACCAACATCCCGAAGGTGCTGTATACCCCACGCCCACTATTGGTATGGTTGGACTTCTCCAAAAATTGAAAGATAAAATGACACTCGACTTCAAATCCCCCGGCGACACGATCTTTCTTATTGGGAAAAGTACCGGTGACATCAACTCGTCAGAATATCTGCATAAAATAAAGGGAATCGAATATAGTCCCGCGCCGCATTTTAACCTGGAGGACGAGTTTATTTTACAGGAAAAAATTAAAGGTCTTATTAAAAATAAACTGGTTGAATCGGCACATGATGTAAGTGAAGGGGGAGTATTTACCACTCTGATCGAGTCATGCTTCAATAAAAACCTTGGCGTAGATGTAGTTGCAAGCGATTACAATATAAGGAAAGACGCGTATTGGTTTGGTGAATCTCAAAGCAGGGTAGTGGTAAGCGTAAAATCTACTAAATTGGAATTATTCGGGAAGTTTATGAAAGATCACCCGTATGAAGAATTAGGATTTGTAACTGCGGGCTCCATCGAAATAGACGGTATGTATTGGGGTACGATAGAGGAATGGAAGGAAAAATATAATAACGCTATCGAAAATTTATTAACCCCCACCGAATCTGAAAATGCACTGGCAGTATTGTAAGTTAAATAGTTAAGTAATGTATGGTAGATAATAATGCATCGATAATAATTACGGGAGCTGCCGGATTTATTGGGAGTTGCTTAACCGGCTATCTTAATAATAAAGGATTTACAAATTTGATTTTGGTGGATGAATTCAGTCGTGCTGATAAACTGCCTAATCTCCAAAACAAAAAGTGCAGTCAGAAAATAGAGCGTGAGGAATTATTTAAATGGTTATCCGAAAAAAAACCTCTGGTAGATTTTGTATTTCATCTGGGTGCAAGAACAGATACTACTGAATTTAATTACGCCGTTCACCAGCATTTAAATGTGGAGTATTCCCAACTTATCTGGAATTTTTGCACCGGCATGAACATTCCATTAGTATACGCTTCGTCTGCTGCTACTTATGGCGATGGAAGCATGGGATACTCCGATGATCATGAAACCATATCACACCTGCGGCCGTTGAACCCTTACGGCGTTTCCAAGAATGAATTTGATAAATGGGTATTACAGCAGCAGGCATCGCCACCATGCTGGGCAGGCTTAAAATTTTTCAACGTCTATGGCCCTAATGAATATCATAAAGGACGAATGGCCAGCGTTATTTTTCATTCATACAATCAGATAAAGGCAACCGGAAAAGTAAAGCTCTTCAAATCGCATAATCCTGCGTACAAAGACGGCGAACAGCTAAGAGACTTTATATATATTAAAGATATTCTGGAAGTATGTTTCTGGCTCATGGAAAGCCAACCGCAGTCGGGCATTTATAATTTGGGAACCGGAACAGCAAGAACTTTTTATGACCTGGTGAAAGCTACTTATGCAGGTGTGAACGAACCATCAGATATAGAGTTTATAGATATGCCGGCGGACCTGCGCGATAAGTATCAGTATTTTACTGAAGCAAAAATGCAAAAACTGCGGAATGCCGGGTATGAAAGTGAATTTTTTACTCTGGAAAACGGGATAAATGATTATGTAAAGAATTTCCTTTTACCGGTAAAACATTACTGATCATCAAGATACAATTTAAAATATCATACAAGTAAACCTGTAATGAGTAAAAAAATAGCAATCATTGGTGGTGGAAATCTTGGTACTGCAATAGCCGAAGGCCTGTTAAAAAGTAAATTCGCCGCTGCAAAAGATATCATTATTACTAAAAGAAATACCTCCACCTTAAGCGCATTAAAACAAAAAAAAGTTACTGTTATGGATAACAACAGTAACGCTGTGATGCAGAGCGAACTGGTTATTCTGGCTGTTAAACTATTTCAGGTAAAAGATGTGCTGGAAGGAATAAAGGACCAGCTATCTCCTCAACACATGTTGGTTTCGGTTGTCACGGGAATACTTATTTCAGAGATCCAGGAAGTAGTCACCACAAATTTACCCCTGTTCAGAGCTATGCCTAATACTGCAATCGCTATCAGCGAAAGTATTACCTGTTTGAGTCACACGAATGCTGCAAAATCTGATATCAGCTACGTACACGAGCTATTCTCTAAATTAGGTAAGGTGGTTACTATTGATGAAAAGTTAATGAATGCAGCTACAGTTCTTGGAGCTTGCGGAACTGCTTTTGCAATGCGATATATCCGTGCAAATATCCAGGGGGGGATTGAAATTGGTTTTGACGCATATACTGCAAGCCTGATCGCTGCTCAAACAGTTAAGGGAGCCGCTGAATTGCTGCTTCAGAAAGGTAGTCATCCTGAACAGGAAATTGATAAGGTAACCACTCCAAAAGGCTGCACGATAGCCGGCTTAAATGAAATGGAGCACCAGGGTTTTAGTTCCTCCCTGATAAAAGGTATATCTGCCAGTTACAGTAAGATTTCAAATGATTAAGTGTGGTTTCAAAAGCGCTAGAATAATGCGAACGACTAACCTGCCGGCACATAGCTATATTCTTAATATTAAAAATTATGATCGGATTATCGTTTTTTCTGTGTTTTAAACGATTAATTTAAATTTTTTGAACAAAAACATCTTTTGGTAAACATTATAATTTATTATACTTTTATTAAAATCAAATTAATATCAGGTATGAAAGAAAGAACTTCTCAATATATTTTGATTCTTGAAATTCTTCTTATTTGTATTTTTCATACGGTAAAAATTATTAATTCGGGAAACCACACTTCTAATGATTATAAAATTAAATTCTCATTTCTAAAAAATAATCACTCGCTTAGCAAAATAAAAGACGTTCAAATTAAATAATATAATACTGCAGATATAATTTGTTACAAATTTTTTGAAGACGCTTCTCTTCAATTATTGATAATTACTTTAATTTTCTTACACAAACCGCACTTACACAGGTACATTTACGCTATTGCCAGAATTTAGTCTTTTGTTTTTAAGGGTTAATAAAAAGATGTACTTTTACATGACCTCCCGGATTTTCTTATCCAGTTATTTTCCGCAGGTCTTGACGGGGAAGGATAATCAAACAACATCATTTTAAATTATCTATTATCGGCTAGTTATTCCGGTAATATTCGTTTTTAAAATGGTTACTGATGAACAGCAAGGCTGGCCATCTGGCAGATTTCACACAGATATATAAGATTCACTTGTAAATAATTAATAACCATTTATTATGGCTAAGTATATTTTTGTAACCGGCGGAGTAACATCTTCGTTAGGTAAAGGAATTATTGCAGCTTCGCTTGCTAAGTTACTACAGGCAAGAGGCCTTAAGGTAACTATTCAGAAATTTGATCCGTACATAAATGTAGATCCCGGAACGTTGAACCCATACGAGCATGGCGAATGTTATGTTACCGACGATGGTGCCGAAACAGATCTTGACCTGGGTCATTATGAACGTTTTTTGAGTACAGCTACTTCTCAGGCCAACAATGTTACTACCGGAAGAATTTATCAAACAGTAATTAATAAAGAACGGGAAGGCGCCTATCTGGGTAAAACTGTACAGGTGATTCCACACATCACTGATGAAATCAAAAGAAGGATGCAGTTATTAGGTAAGAAAGGATTTGACATTGTAATTACTGAAATCGGCGGAACGGTGGGTGATATAGAGAGTTTACCTTTTATTGAGGCTGTTCGCCAGTTACAATGGGAATTGCCTGAAGAAGATTGTCTGGTAGTTCATCTTACCCTTATTCCTTATTTAAAAGCTGCAAAAGAACTGAAAACAAAACCAACACAACATAGCGTCAGGTTGTTAAGCCAGGAAGGGGTGCATCCTGATATTCTTGTCTGTAGAACCGAAGAACCGCTTTCTACGGAAATTCGGAAAAAAATAGCACTGTTCTGTAATGTTAAGCTGGAAGCGGTTATTGAAGCGGCTGATGCCGCTACTATATACGAAGTTCCTCTTTCTATGATGCGCGAAAAATTAGACCTTATTTGTTTAAAGAAATTAAATATCAAAGGGTATAGTG
>CAXTDO010000582.1:2816-4708 GCA_964242315.1 uncultured Flavihumibacter sp. | reverse complement strand
CAGCTATATCAAGTTATATTTAGTTTCACTCAACAGGTGCTCATCCGCAAACCTGCTATCAACTTCAATCCTAACAGGCATGGGTCCCGCATAAACCCAGATCATAGCCATAGGTTGCGACGATTGATTGATAAAGTAATGAACCCTTCCGCGCGGCTGCAGGGCAGTTGCAAGGTCTGACATACAATATTTGCGGCCTTCTACCATACAGGTAGCTTCTCCTTCCACAATGCAGATAGACTCATCGAAGTCATGCAGATGTGCCGGTAACCTTCCACCGTCGTAGAATAATGCATATCCACCACTCATGCCAATGCCCGGAATAAGCGCCTCATTAAAGAAATCAATGAATGATGTACCGGGTCCGGAGGGATAGCGGTAAGCAGTAGCCGAATGCGTAACCCTTTCAGGTCCCTGATGACCATTAAAACCGTCCGGGATATCTTTAACTACAAAATTAAACTCCTCAACAAGATCGCGCTGCGGACGATCAACGGGCATAGCTATATGAAAGACCGCAGGTTGATCAGAAATATTTTCCACATAGTGTGCATAGCCGGAAGGGATAGTAACATTATCAAACGGATTCAACCTGTAACGCCGGCCTTCCACTTCAACACATGCATGACCTGAAAGCAGAGTGATTGATTCCGAGTGCGGATGGGTATGTGCCGGCAATAAGGTACCTCCCGGTGCGAATGTTACTATGGCAGTAAATAAATTAACAGCGTTGGTCTGCTTTCCCACAAGCACTTCGCAGGTTATACCGGTTGCCAGTTCTATTAATTCTCCTTCACCGGGCTTGCTGATTTTTTCCAAACGATCCGTTTGAAAGCCTGCCGGGACATTCAATATGGATATGTCCGCCGGTTCCCCGACAGAAAGGTCGGGTGTCATTTTTCTATCACGTTTAAGCACAGCCGAAATCTGTTGGATGCCTTTGATAAGCAAACCTGCATCTAAACCATATGCCAGCATGCAAAACCCTTCTTTGCTTCTTCGCATCATATCTTCAATGCCGGTAGTTACTATACCACAGCTTTTACCCGCCTTTATCACCTGGTCCCTGACCTTATTCATATGTTCCATTACTGCCGGAACTTCCCATTGACCGGCAAAACCGGCAGAGGCCGAATAGTCGGCAGGGCCAAAAAAGAAGACATCCGTACCCGGAACTTCCAGTAAGGATTGTATATTATCACCGCCCCGCATTGACTCAATAATCGGTATCACCAACACGGCATCATTTGCTTCGGTAACATGCTCTGCGAAACATTGTCCCCAGCCGGTGGCACGTTCGGCGCCAATGCCACGGCTGCCGGCAGGAGGATACTTTGAGAATGCAATAGCGCGGGTTAATTCTTCAGCGGTTTCTATGTGAGGGATCACTACCCCATCAGCACCTATGTCCAATACTCTCTTGATAAGTCCTTCCTGTAGTTCGGCGATGCGAACCAGCACAACGGTGTTGCTTCGAACTGCTGCGCGGATATGGTTACAAATGTCAGCCCAGTCCAGGTGGCCGTGTTCCGCATCTATCACTACCCAATCCATTCCTGAAGCAACAGCTATCTCCGTGATGCTGGGTGATTCAAGCGTAATCCACAGGCCGTAAACGGGTTGCTTTTCTGCTAGTTTTTTACGGAAGTTTTTGAGGGCTTCGGTTTTCATACGTATGGTTTTTCTTTAACCACGAAGGAATATCTGAACTGTGATTAAAATTTTATCGATAAGCTGCCTTAATTATATCTCTCAAAAGAATCGTTTCCGAAAGTGTATCCACCTGGTTGCAGCCCTCCCAGTTTATCCAGATATATTCGAGCCCTATCCAGCCTTTATAATTTATGTTTTTTAACTTTTCCGTGATCCTTACATAATCAATGGTATTATCG
>CAXTDO010000582.1:0-2806 GCA_964242315.1 uncultured Flavihumibacter sp. | reverse complement strand
TCTTGCACCACGCGCATGGAAGTGGCTTGCATGAGCGAGCAGGGGGTCTACTTCTTCCTGAGTATAGCCATTACGAATGAAATGCGTATAATCCAAAGTAAGCGTTAAACCGGGAACAGCATCCACCAACGCCTTTGCATCTTCCGGACTTGCAAACGGAGATCCCACATGCGCTTCCACACCAAAGGAAAGACCTGAACCGGCAACCTGATCCAGCCGCCAGTTCAGTTCTTCATGAGCAAGTTGCAGGCTTTCTTCTTTTTCTTCTGTTTTAAAATACATGCCTGGTAACGTAGTAACGTGATCGGCACCTACCGTAACAGCGTAGTCAATTAACTTAATAAAGCATTCACGCGCATACGTTCTCCGTGTTTTATCAGGATGATTGATGGCAAAAAGAGAAAGATCAGTATCCAATTGCAGGTAGACATCGGTTGCTACCAGACCACGATCTTCCAGTTGGTTTTTCAATAGTCTTGCCCGCTGACTGACTTGCTGAAATTCGCTCTCAGCATTAATATGAGAACGGCCGCTGAACAGGCCTATGTCTACCCCTTCGCAATCGAGCATGGCAATCAGGCTTAGCACTTTATCATGCGGCAAAAGAGGAAATGTAAAATCGGCGCAGGCAAATTGTAGTTTTTTCATATGGAAGGCCCTCCATGCCATTCGGCAGTTGCCAGGTAACCACCGTCAATTAATATACTTGTTCCGGTAACACCCATAGAATCATCACAACTCAGGTAACCAACAGTTTTTGCTATATCTAACGGACGAAGGATTTGTCCTCCGGGCACCCGGTGTAAACGTTCCTGCAATAACGTATCACTACCCATATGTTCTCTCAGCATAGGGGTATCCGTTATACCCGGACAAACAGCGTTGCAACGAATTCCCTCAGCAGCATAATCAATAGCAATAGATTTGGTAAGCATAATAACGGCACCTTTGGATGCAATGTAACCGGGTGTTTTTGCCTGCCCTACAAAGCTGCTTACGGAAGCAATATTTACGATGCAGCTTGATTCATGTTGCCTGAGATAAGGATAAGCATATTTAAAGCTCAGGAAAATTGATTTCAGGTTTACACCCAGTTGCCAATCCCATTCCTCACTGGTATATTCGTGAAGGGATCTTACTATATTAACCGCAGCATTATTGATCAATATATGCAGGCCGTTAAAATGTTCAGCAGTTGCTTCGATGCAATTTTTTACAGAGGCTTCATTACTTACATCACACAAAAAGAAAGCCGCCTTACCACCGTTGTTGCATATGGATGCAGCCAGTTCTTTGCCGGCTTCCTCTTTTACATCGGCAAGCGCAACCGACGCTCCTTCGCAGGCAAAGTATTCAGCGATGCCCCTTCCAATGCCTTGTGAAGCGCCACTGATCCAAACAACTTTACCTGTAAATCTTTCACTCATTTGTTAGTAAATTTTAGAAGGATTTTTGCACTTAACTTTATTTTTTTAGGGTGTTCGCAGCGGCAGGTCAAGCCAGGCGAGGCCGACATTTCTACGCATGTGGCTTTTATTACCCGAAGGTATTTCGGCAGCATCATTACCATCGTAAAATATTGCCAGCCTGCTGCCTACCTTAACAACCGATGGCAAGCCGATAATTTTTTTACTCCAGTTGCAGTTGACTGAATCAAGCACTACTGCTTTGTTTTCGCGATCCCATTTATTCAGGTCTTTGGTCCAATATACCCAAATGGCGTCAGTATATTCCAGTTTGTTCCTGATACCTACATGATCTGTGAAAACAAACCATGTTTTATTAGAAGGTTCATAATAAACGGCAGAGTTTTCAACCTGCTCTTCTACGGGTAAGAACGGCGAGGGGTCGGGTGTCCAGGTGCCGTCAAGATCTTTAGTACGCGCATAACTTAATGTGCGCTTTATATTGGGCACATCGGTTGATGCGGCAAAAAGCATCAGGTATTCGTTGTTGCGTTTAATTATGTATCCGGGACTAACGGAACCTGCATAATAAGTTCCGGGCTTTGTTTGGATGGGATTGATGTCGTAACGTTTTTTCCATGGCCCGCCCGGTGCATTGCTTTCTGCTTTTTTAGTGAGATAAGGAAAGGCCGGAATATAGTCTGGTTCAGGCGATACATGAGGCGTTCCCATATAAAACATATGCCACTTTATTCCATCAAAGTAAACACTTCCGTACGATGCGGATCGTGAATCATCGCTACCCGGTTTTCCATAATCAAGAACAGGGCCTTTAACTTTCCAGTTAATCAGATCCTTACTTGTTGCCAGACAGGCCAGCCATCCTTTAACACCTGCACCATCATAATGCATGTAATAAGTTCCCTTGTGCTCGAACACAAAAACATCTCTTGCGCCGAGGTAGTCGCTGCTGTCGGGTCCGGTGCCATACTTCAATACTACTCCATGGTCTTTGGCGTTGAGGCGGTACTTTGCCATGGGACGGCCATCAATATAAGAACTGACTGTTGCAGCCGGCTTCACCTGTGAACCGGTTTGAGAAACAGCCCTGCTGTTTGCCATTAAAAGTAAAACCGTTGATGATATAACTAGCTGAGAAAATTTGAGAGGCATCCGGGGAATATATTTATGAATGAAATTAAATGATTGCTTCCTGCTCATTTAGCGCTATTGGCCACGAAGACACGAAGGCACAAAGAAGCACTAAGACATTTCCTTTGAGCCTTAGCGCAATGTCGTTAAGTTAAGAAAATGTTCAATAATCAATTTTCAATGTTTAATACAGCTTTTGATTAGTACTAGATATTTAATTATTGAATATTGAGCATTGAATATTGCTT
>CAXTDO010000581.1:0-4752 GCA_964242315.1 uncultured Flavihumibacter sp. | reverse complement strand
CCCCTCCTTGAAAGGAGGGGAACCGTTACGTGTTCATCAGTTCTTAAGTAATTACACATGTATATTAAGTATAAAAAACACTCAAATCAATCCGCAACTAACCATTAACCATTAACCACTAACCATTACTCCGGGTTATAATCATATGGCAGCGCCTCGGCTACTTTTTCCCAGCTCCAGTAGCCTGTGTTAACGATGTCAGACTGCTCGTAGAAATAACCGTTCTGTTCTATAACAAAGGCATCAGCTATGTCGAGGATGGTTACCTGGGCCTTTAATGTTAAAGGCAGTTTGTATTGAGTAAGAAATTTTTTATCGGGCATTTCATTTTTATAGAACACCCTTAATTTACCGGGCCGGTTTATTTCAACCTCTTCATTGTCGCCTACCGTATAGTGAGCGCTGTCGTAAGGGTTGTCTATTGGTTTTGTAGTAAGAACTTTTTTTGTGGGGTCAACCCATTCCAGTGAAAAGCCTTCATCCTGCAAGGTGCTGTCATACCACGATCTCACAAAATGCAAACGTGATCCGTTATAAGCTTTAATGCGGTTTTGCTTCCAGGTTGCTTTTTGTTCGGGTGTGCCGTCGAGTTCTTCAAAGAAGGGATAGCCACTATAAGCGCTTATATCGGTTCCGTATTCGTATGAAAAAGAATCCAGCTGATACTTTATTTTATAGCCCAGGGCATTATTTATTATGATCAGGTCTTCCTTTTCTTTAACTTTTAAACGGTTTCTTTTCTTACTAAAGAAAAACTGCAGCACTTCGGGATTTTGAATAACACATGCAGCCGCATTAGGTGTAGTGCCGATGAAATTATCCCTGAAAAACTGTCCGTACTTGACAAGGCCGTCTGCTACCTCGTTACTGCCCGATATCGTAACCTCCGATAAGCTTTTATCTTTTGTTTTAAGTTCAATAGTTAAATTAGTAGCATTGGTGCTATTGATATGTACACTTTGTGTTTCGTAGCCGGTGTATGAAATGATCAGGTCATAACCACCTTTCGGTAGCCTGATGGCAAAACCGCCTTCACTGTTTGTGATGGTGCCAATAGTAGTGTTCTGACAAAACACGGAAGTGCCGGACATAGGTTGTTTGCCATCCGCATCCACTACCTTTCCGGAGGTAACAAAAGTTTCCGACTGGCTAAAGCAGGTGTGAAAAATTAAGATCGTCAATCCGGTTAAAAGCTTTTTCATAAAAGTTATTTAGTGCATGAAGTACTGTGATTTTGCTATCGGCTGTCAGCTATCAGGAGGAAAGCTTATCGGGTTTTGATCTGCCGATACCTGACGGCTGATAGCTGATACCTCTTTCTCTTTAACTAACGGGCAACGTATTTATTATATGCTTCACAGCTTTTTTGTACCGCCTCTTCAAGGGAAGTGTAGGTAAAGCCGGGAAAATATTGTAGCAGCTTACTGTTATCAAAATATGTTTCCGATTGGGCTATCCTTGCACTTTCTTTGGAAAGAAGCGACTTGTTGCCGGTTACCAGTGATTTCAATTTTTCAACCCGCCAGGCAATACCGGCTAAAAATGGCGTGGCATTCCTGTGGGGATGGCGCTTGTTAAAGCCATCGGCTATGCTGTTGAAGAGTTGCCTGAAACTCCAGTTGTTACTGTTTACAATAAAGCGTTCAAAGGTAATATCACTTTCCAGTAGTTGAACCGTTGCTTTTGCCACATCTTCAACGTATACAAAGCCGTTAATGCCGTTAGTGTAATAAGGAAATTCATTGTACACTGTTTTAAAGATGGCACAGGAAGAGGTGTTCCAATCGCCAAAGCCAAGTATGGTGCTTGGATTTAATATAGCACCCTGCAGCCCTTCACCCATAGCGCGCCATACTTCCAGTTCAGCCTTATGTTTGCTTATGGCATAATTGGTATTAATTGTTGTTTCCTGCCATACCCTTTCTTCATGAACCGTTTCGCCGCCGGACGTTCTTCCCAGAGCTGCTACCGAGCTTATATAGATAAGGCGTTTAATATTTTTATCAAGTGCGGTATTTACTACGTTGGCGGTTCCTTCTACATTTATTTTAAACATCTCATCTCTTTCCCTGCCTTCAAAAGACACCTTGGCCGCAGCATGAATCACTGCATCAACGCCATCCATTGCTTCTTCCAGGCTTATAACATCTAAAATGTCGCCAGCCACCCAATTTACTTTAGCAAAAAGATCCGGAGCAATAAAGAATGGGAGCTTACTGTTTTCTCTTCGAATAGCTTTTACACTATGACCCTTTAATAACAGATGCTTTATAATGTATGCTCCTAAAAATCCGGTACCACCTGTAACTAAAATCATATCGGTTTAATGAGTGGGTGACTGTTTAAATCAATTGCTGAACAAACAGGCTGTTGCCCCGTTTTGTACGCTTACCCTTGAGATATAAATATTACTGATGCCATTAGCCAGATTCATATATGGTTTCGGCATTGCTTTCCGGTTTTCTTTAGTAAGATCGTTAATAAAACTATTCAGATTAGAAACATTTACCAATACATCATCCAGCGATTGCGGGTCGCCTGTGGCACATGTTATTCCTCCTATATTAAAACACTGCGTTGTAATGCCTATCATGGCTATTGAAGCTGCAGTCTTTTGTTTTAAAAAGGCCGAGGGATCTTTCTTGTAATAGTTATTGATATTCCACACCAGCATTTTAAGTGCTGATGAGTTTGGTTTAACATCTATACTACCCGCAAGGTACATATTAAGCAATGCAAGCTTTCCCGTAAAGTTCGACACATTGATGATAGTCCCGGAATCCATGTCACTGGGAGCATACATGGCGCCATCAACTGTCAGGTTACCGTTGCCGATTAGATCAAGAGGTATGAAATCTTTTTTATACGTGCCTTCCCACCAGCAATCCCTGGCCATCATAGTAGCGTTGTTTTCAAGATGTACTCCGGCGCTCTGTCCGCCGAAGCAGTACAATTTACTGGTCCCTGTTCCTGCCTTGATTTTTTCGCCGCCAATGATTGTATTTCCTTTGGAGAAGAAAGAATTATTTTTTTCGAAGTAGGTATAGTTAAGCTTATTGATATAAATGCTGTTAATGGCTTTCGAATAAATCTGATCTATTCTTGCCTGTGAGCCTGGTTGATCAATGTTGGTAAAAGAAAAAGCATTGCTTTTATCACGGGCGCCGTCTTGTCCGATTTGAATGTCCTTTATAGTGATGTAGGAAGGCCCTTTAATGTTAAAGTAATTAAAGGCCGTTTGATTGTTAACGGCGCTTTTCAAAACGCTTGCGTATATAATTCCATCGCCGATTATTTGAATATCACTGCCGGCAGGAATGTCAATGGTTTTGTCGATATTATAAGTACCCATCGGAAAATGTACTACCGGCCTTTCTCCTTTTAATGCAGCGGCCGTGTTGATGATTTTTTGAATGGTTGCCGAATTAGAACCGGCAACCACTTCAAAGACCCTTCGTTTAATATAAGGCACAAAGGACTGGAGAGTTTGTATAGCCGGCATCTTAACAGCTTTGGCATTAATCCTTTTATCATCTATTGAATGCACCATAGAATGAAAATCCTTTCTTAAATTATTAGGATTTGCTTCCGTAAAGCTGTTGTCAATAGAGAGTATATCATAGTTTCCTTTACACCAGCTTGTATAATCAACGCTGGACTGCACGCTTTTATCATTAAGAAAATAATTATCGATAAGGGAAATCTTTCCCTGGTGATGGTATTGAATAGGCGTAGACTTACATCCCCTGATAAAATTTCCCTGGAATATCCGTTTAAAGGCATTACAACTGGCACCTGCATCAACTGAGAATGCTTTTGAATTATTCGAATAGCAACCTCTTACTGAAGAATAGATAGCGTTCAAAATATTTATATCTGTACTAACGGAGTTGTTGAAATGAGATTGATAGATATGATAATTACCAAGGCTGCAGTCCACTCCTGTATTACAGTTATTAAATTCGCAATCCCATATCCAGTAATCCAATGCATTGTATCCTTTAATTAAAATGCCTGCCTGCTGGCATGATATAAATTGACAACGTTTAATGGCCACCTCGGCATCCATCATGCCGGTACCATCCGACGTAAAAGAACCAGCGCCAATGCCAATTTTTGGGTTACCGGTAAAAATCATATCGCTGAACTCAATGCTTGTAGGAGCAAAGTTAGGTTCACTGAAATCTTTATAATGCAATCCCAGAACTTCTATATTCTTCTTGTTTTTGGCATCCCAGGTAATACGGCTGACTTTTATATAAGCAGCCCGGTTGCTGTAAAACATGGTATCGTTATCTCCGCCATACCATTTGATGACGGTTTTTTCCGGATCTTCGCCAATGAATGTTACGCCTATTTTACCTTGCAGTTTAAGCGTCTGTGAAATTTTATAGGTTCCTGCCGGAAGGTAAACAACCAGATATTTTGCAGGTGTTTTATCATTAAATAAAGCTCTTTCTGTTGTTGTTAAAGAATCCAGCGCTGATTGTAAAGCACGGGTATCATCTTTAATACCATCACCTGCTGCTTTAAAACGGGTTTTAACATTTGCCCAGCTATTGAATGGGCCATTGAATTCTTCCCGGTATTTTTTTTGCGAAAACGTATACATTGCGAGGCAGCAACATATGATAACTAGCAATGTATTTTTCATGAGTAGAGGTTTTGAGTCACTATGTGATCGAGTTTTTTTTAACCACAGAGGAAACGCCGAGGTGCCACGGAGGTCCACGGAGAAAGCTCCTCCGTGGA
>CAXTDO010000580.1:0-4757 GCA_964242315.1 uncultured Flavihumibacter sp. | reverse complement strand
TCCGGCCACCTCATAACCCCATTCTATTCTGGAGAACCTGTTTTCGGATGAATTGCGGTATTGATCCAGCGAATTGAAGAAAAGAGGATTGTAAGATTGGAGGCTCTTAGAACGTGTATAAGAAACGTTTCCGCCAACATTGAATTTAAGATTTCCTATATTGCTATTGTAGCTTAACGACATTTCCTCTCCATACTGAGCGTCGCTATTGATGTTCACCAGCGGCAGGCTGTAACCGATCTCGATAGGAACGATTACATCATTGCGGGTACCCAGCAAACCGGTACGTTTTCTATAAAAATAATCCAGTGTACCGGTTAGCTTACCATTCAGCATGCTAAAATCCAGTCCTATATCGGTTATTTTGCTTTTTAGCCAGGAAATATTTGTAATAGGAATTCCTTTATCTCTCGAAACCGTGACTGCGTTTCCACCAATAATGGCGGTACCCTGGTTATAATTATATCCTTCCAGGTAGGAATAAGCTCCCACAATCGGCTGGTTTGGATCATTAGGATTTCTGTCATCACCCAACTGGCCGTAAGACCCTCTTATTTTAAGGTCAGTAAGGATGTTTCTATTGCCAATTACATTTTCAAAAAAAGGTTCTTCAGAAATTTTCCAGCCGCCGGAAACACCAGGGAAATAACCTACCCTTTTGTC
Organism: uncultured Flavihumibacter sp.; assembly: GCA_964242315.1. Lineage (GTDB taxonomy): Bacteria > Bacteroidota > Bacteroidia > Chitinophagales > Chitinophagaceae > JADCRZ01. The sequence continues at coordinate 4,094 of CAXTDO010000580.1, read as the reverse complement.
CGGAGCAAAAAGGTAAGAGGCATCACGCCTTGCAGACGCTTCCAGGAAGTACCGGTTGGCATAGCTGTAAGTGATACGCCCGATATAACCGATACGGCTTTGCTCTTCGTCAGCATCCTGGTACTGGTCCATTGTAGGGAAATAAATCAGCGGTAGGTTATTTGATATAGGCGACGCATGAATCCAGTTCCTCCTGTAATGATTATCTATTCTCTCTGCCACCACCGTTGCGCCAATGGTGCTTTCACCAAAGGTGTTGTTGTAATTTATCTGTCCCTGTACGTTAGTGTTGATTTGCTTGATCTGCTCCCTGTCGCGCCATGGATTGGTGCTTCCACCGGTAGCCCTGTATTCTTCAGGAGTAGTGGATGTGGCCGGAATGTAAGTATATGCCTTATAAGTATATTCCTGGTTATTGGACTGAAGATCTGCAACATAATAAGAATATACGCCTTTAAGACTTAATCCCTGGATGCCGGGTATCTGCCATTCGGCATTAAAATTGGTCTGCATCACCCGCCATTCGGATTTTAACTTACCAGATATTTTTTCATTTAAAAATGCGTAGTTAGATTCCAGGTGTTCGCCCAGATCATTCAGATAAGCCGGGTTGTCATTTGCATAAGGCCTTTCTCTGGGCGTATTTCTAAGAATGGCAAGCCTCGACAGAAAATAGTCATCACCGCCTGGCACGCCTGGATTTTGTCTTGTTTCAACTCTACCGTTTATTTCAACACCAACTTTCAAACCGTTTGCTAATTTGGCAGTCACGTTAGACTGAATGTTGGAACGGTTAAAGCGGTATTCTTTACCCAGATTGGATTTCTGATCGAGATTGGTTGCAGATACATAGTAGTTAACCTTATCAGAACCGCCGCTTATGTTAACGTTCACCTGGTTTTGTGGGGCCGGTTTATCAAGAATATAATTTCTCCAGTCGAAACTCCTGTAAGCTGCGCCGGAAACCTCTCCTGCCTTGTATTTATCCAATTCAGCTTGTGTAAAGCCGGTACTGCCAAAACGGTTCAATTCGGCATCTGCCCTGTAGTAAGCGTAATCATATGAATTTCTCAGAACATCCGCAAAGCGAAACCAGCTTTGTAATCCAGCATAAGCATCTACATTAACGTTATTCCTGCCGGTTGCTCCTTTTTTGGTAGTAACAACAACCACTCCGTTGGCTGCGCGAACGCCATAAATTGCTGCCGACGCATCTTTAAGCACAGAGATACTTTCAATATCATTGGGAGCAATATTATTAAACTGCCCTTCATCCTGTTGAATCCCATCTATAACATATAATGGTCTGCCCATATTACGGATCTGGATGTTGGCAGATGCTCCGGGACGGCCATCAGGCATCCTGAAAGTAACCCCCGGAATTTTTCCTGCCAGGCCGGTACTTACTGTTGAACCGGCATGTACGCGGTCCAGGTCTTTTGAAGTTACCGTAGCGATGGAGCCGGTAAGAGACCCCTTCTTCTGAGTACCATAACCTACTACCACTACTTCACCCAACGACATGCTCGTTTGCTGTAAACTGACGGTGATGTTTGTTTGCGAGCCAATAGGAACTTCTTTTTGTAAATATCCCACTGAATTAATAATCAGGATTGAGTTGTTACTAAACACTTTTATTGAAAAAGTACCGCTAACACTTGTAGCTGTGGTATTTTTTGAACCCTTTTCTGTGATAGTTACCGACGGTATACCAATACCACTACTGTCTATTACCGTTCCGGTAATTGTAATTTTACTGTCCTGAGCTAATGCCGAATGGGACAAAAATATTATAAGGCAGAACAAATAATATTTTGCATGTCTCCAAAGAACTTGTTTAAGGCCAGTGTTCAATTTGTGTAAATAATGGTTCATAAAGCAATTTTTATGGTCTTTTAATTCATCATTGAGTTAAGTAGTATAAAGCCGAAAAGTTGATGGTAAAAGCCTGATGAAGGGTCGCAGGCTATTGTAAGCACCAGGCAGGTAATTAGAAAGCAGGTATTTATTGGTTGTATATGACAAGCTAAGTGCAAACGTTTACGCAATTAACAGAATTTTATAATAAATACCTCATTTTTTTTTAGATTTTTTTCTGTTAACTGTTTTTTAACCGCAAAAGATTCTTGAACTGTGATTTATTGATCTAATGAAAACTATGAACAGTTTGATAGCTTTCATTAAATCAATAAATCGCAGTTCAAGAACCCTTTATTTATGCAAACTACAATAGCAGCTTATTACCACTATTTAATAAATCACTTCATAATAAGCGTTCTTGGCACTTTGCAACTAAAACGTAATATTGCTGATCCATCACAACAAATTCAACGATACACTTAAACGATGAAACAAAAACTTACCGCCTGTCTGATCTACTTAATGCATATTTATTTCCTGAGTGCCCAGCAATCTAACTGGCAGCTTGCAGGAAATAAGTTAACCACCCAATGGACACAGCAGGTAAATCCGGCTAGTGTGCTGCCCGAATATCCACGTCCGCAAATGGCGCGCAGCAACAACTGGGTTAATTTAAACGGCCTTTGGCAGTACAATATACTTCCAAAAACGAGTCAGGACGATTTACCGTCCACCTACACCGGTATTATTTTGGTTCCTTATCCTGTTGAGTCCGGACTTTCAGGAGTCGCTAAAACCGTGGGCAAAGACAGTGTGCTTTGGTACCGGAAAGCCATTACTATCCCTGCAGCTTTCAAAAATAAAAATGCGTTGCTGCATTTCGGTGCTGTTGACTGGCTTTGCGATGTGTACGTAAACGGTAAAAAAGTGGGCACGCACCAGGGAGGTTACGATCCGTTTACTTTCGACATAACAACGGCGTTGAAGAAAGGCGCGCAGCAGCAGGTAACCGTAAGGGTCTGGGATCCTTCTGATGACGGACCGCAACCACGTGGCAAACAAATTAACAGGCCAAATGGCATATGGTACACACCGGTTACAGGTATCTGGCAAACCGTTTGGCTGGAAGCCGTTCCGTCAACATATATCATAAATACCAAACAAACGCCTGACTTAGATAAGCAAAGCCTCCTTGTGTCTGCGCAAGTGCAAAATCCGCAGCCCGGAGACAAAATAAAAATTTCTGTCTTTGATGGCGCTCAGCAGGTAGCAGAGCAAACAATCAACAGTAGTGAATCAGCTACGCTTTCAATAAAAAATGCAAAGATCTGGTCGCAGCAAGATCCGTTTTTATATGATGTAAAGGTTGCTGTTGAAAGGTCTGGTAAAATTGTAGACGAGGTAAAAAGTTATGCCGCCGTTAGAAAAATATCGATCGCTCCGGATAACAATGGCATACAAAGGATGATGCTTAACAACAAGTTCGTATTTCAGTATGGTCCGCTCGACCAGGGCTGGTGGCCCGACGGATTGTACACAGCGCCCAGCGATGAAGCCATGAAATTCGATATAATAAAAACGAAAGAGATGGGCTTTAACATGATCAGGAAGCACGTTAAAGTAGAGCCTGCCCGGTGGTACTACTATTGCGACCAGATGGGAATGCTGGTATGGCAGGATATGCCAAGCGGAGATCTCGGCAATCACTGGGATCCACGGCCATTTATTGAAGGAAGAGGTACAGAGAAGGAACGTACACAAGCCTCGGAAAACATATACCGCATGGAATGGAATGCTATTATAGACGCATTGTATAATTTTCCCTCTATTGTGGTATGGACTCCATTTAATGAAGCATGGGGACAATTCAAGACTGTGGAGATTGTTGACTGGACATCCAGGAAAGATTCGTCCCGGCTCATTAACACGGCCAGCGGTGGAAACTTTTTTCCTGTAGGTGATATCATTGATCTGCATAACTATCCTGAACCTGCAATGCCTAATGGTATTATGTTCGGCAGCAAACAAGCCGTGGTATTGGGTGAATTTGGCGGCTTGGGTCTGCCTCTTCAGGGTCATACCTGGCAGGAGCGTAACTGGGGATACCAAAGTTTTGGCACTGCAGATTCTTTGCTGATCAGGTATGCCGGCTTCATGAATGTCATTCCCGACATGATCAAGAAAGGCTTATCGGCCGCAGTTTATACACAAACCACCGATGTAGAAGGTGAAGT
>CAXTDO010000579.1:0-4763 GCA_964242315.1 uncultured Flavihumibacter sp. | reverse complement strand
CCTTATACCAAACCCTACTTCGATGTGATAATACTAATTGTCAGCGCCACGATAATGGTGTTAAATAAAAATGCAAGAATGCTGTGCAACAACACCAGGTGGCGTATTTTTCTGGAAGAAATGGTTGCATCTGAAACCTGGAACGTCATTCCTATGACAAAAGAGAAGTAAGCAAAGTCAAGGTAATCGGGTTTTTGGTTGCCTGGAAAATCAATGCCTTCGGAGCAGTGGCCGATCTTTTGATCGTCATCATCGTAAAAAAGATGGGCGTAATGAATAGTAAAAATAGTATGCAGCATGATCCATGATAAGCCAACGCTGATCAAAGAAACCGTCTCGTGAATGTTTGCATTTATAAATTTTTCGTCACTGCCTTTGAGCAATATCGCTATTCCAAACAGGCTCACCAGTACCGATATTAAAACAATAGCAAAAATAACGGTTCTGCTTGAATCTTCTCTTTGGGCGAGCAAATTGATTTTAGTATCGGGAATGTTAAAGAAAATAAACCAGACAGTTATGATTACCATCGAACTAAAGACATCCCAACTCATCATGATCCTGGTGATAAGTTTTATGTGTACCCACTCAAATAAAAAGTAAGACAGCACTCCGAAACATAATGCAATCAATAACCTGTGAACGGCATCCAATTTTGCCAGGCTCATGCTGAAAGTGGAAAGAAATGACTTTGACAATTTATTTTATTAAGCGTATAAGTTAATAACTGACCTTGTTAACACCAATGATTATTTAAAATTCAAGATGAGCCCTCACTCCAAAAACATGTACGGGCCCACGATCTTTGTTATAAGCAGGGTTGTTCACGAATTGATAATCTAACGTTGCCCATAATGAATTCGCCAGTTGAGCCCGGTAATAACATTCAACAATTCCCTCTTTACCATAGTTCAATTTACCATCTCCAATTATAAAGCCATATAAACCTGCATTTAAAAAGGCCTGGTGATCGGATGAAATGCCATTCAGCACACCGGCCATTCCTATATTATCATTCCCTCGTTTCCAGGAACTTCCTTTGATAGTGACTCCCAGGCTGATGCTTCTGTCTATTTCGGTGTAGGCCCAGGTGGCCGTTCTGCCGTCGTTCCAGCTTGCCCTGAAAAACATGCCGGCACCTTTTGTGAAATCCTGTTCGGCATTGATTCCAAAACCGTATTTTAAACCGCCATATTGTTTCCATTCCCGGTCACCGCTATATACATCCAGACTGCTACTGTCACCCGTTTTAACTTCTGCAAGTGTTTGCTTGTAAGTTGGCGCCTGGGTTAATGAGTGAAAACCTAAAACTCTAATTGCACCAGGTAATTGGTGCAGATTCCAGCTCTTTTCCAATTCAACAGTTTCAGAATGGGCTTTATTTATTTTCCAGTCCATTTTTGGCCCGTTAGCCATTTTAGGAACTACTACACTGGAAAGCCTGATTGACCAACCCGGTCTGATTAACTCCAATACAATTCCTGAAGTGTAACCGCGCGTATTCGCAGGGTAATCCCAGGCCGCGTTGCTCATTAAAGACCAGTTTAAAAATTGGGTTCTCGGGTCGTGTGCATATTTGTTATTGTCGTAAAAATCGGAGATTGCAAATTTGCCTGCCGTAATGGTGACGCGTGACGATGGTCTGCTGCCGGCTAGCTGGTTGGCTTCTGCGTCATCGTTTTCATACCCATTTTCGTTAAGTGGTATATCCTGCGTGACGAACCCACGGGCAATATAAAGAGTGGGCGAGGGGTCACCGATCCTGAAAGTTTCGCCATTCGGAAATCCTGCAACACCTTTGGTGCTGCTGATTCCTGATCCGCCGGCAATTTCGCCGTCTGAATAAATAGCAGCGCCCTTCCACAACCTTCTTCCAAGGTAAATAGTAGAAGTTAAAGACAGCAAAGCTTTTTCTCCTTTATTGATCAGGCTGTTTTGTCCTGAATACAACGCCTTAAAAGAAGGATGACCCTGTTTGATAGCTGTTATTTGAAAATGGTAGCTCCAGTTTTCCGTTTTTACCGAGTCTTCCTGTTGCTGCGATCTTACCATTGTTACTATAGAAATACATAGAAAAAGGAGCACTGATTTTTTCATTGCATCAAAGTTATTATTTTATGTCCTCTAACGTTTGAAATCAAAAGCATTCACCACAAGTTAACCATCACCTTTGAGGTTAAACTCGCGGTGAGTCCAATGCGCTTTAAACCTTATAGATGAGGAAGGTTATGCCGGTTACCCATTACCAGGCGCAAAAGGAAATTTCAGGCTCTTATAATATTCCAGTGTCTGGTCGGGTTTTTCATATCCTTCAGGAAGCGGCATTTTGGAGAATGTTTGGAAGTAGAGGAGGCAGGAATTGCGCCACCATACTGCTTCCTTTTCCTGGATGGATAAGAGCATCTTCACCTGTTCAAATCTTTCACGGTCGATGTATTTTTGCCGGCCATTCCAGGAGGCCTGCATTTTTCTTACGGAGGCAACGCCGCTGTAATACTTGTGACACAGTTCATCCAACAGGGTTCGTCCAGACCTCACTTTATAATTCCAGGCAACATGGTGAAACCATAGCAGGTATGCATCCGGGCAGGTTTTTAGGTCGGAGAATGTTGCGGCAACTTCAGGTGTGTATTGAGCCAGCGCATTACTGCCGTTAGCCGTTCTGTCAAAGCCTAATCCCAGAGTATCGGCTTTATGAAAATATACCGGATTCCAGTCGGCCCGCTGCGCCTGGTTATACCATGGGGCAGGACCATAATGATGGCCATATCCCATGATATGATGAAGGCCTAACGGTGTCATATAGTTGACCATCGCTTCCCGTGATACCAGCATCATCCGCTTGACCGTGTCTACAAATTTTTTTTCATTGGTAAATGTTTGCCTGATCCATTCATCCGCAATTGTTGCGGGATCGGCGGAGGGGTCCCAGGCAAGCCTGCCCAGTGCATACCAGTTTGCCTGCCCGAAAGGATGGCCCGTCCAGTTTCTGTCGTTACCGATGTTTGCCACACCTGCCATTCCGGATATAGCATGATGGTCGAAACTTCCTTTTATGATTCGGGCAACAGTAGAACCCTTTCCTTTTGTATAGGTATCGGCATCGAGGCATTCTTTAAAAAGAGGCGCTTCATAAACAAGGTGGGTAGCAAAACCAAGGTACTCCTGAGTGAGCTGGTATTCCATCATCAGCGGTGTTTGCGGCATTGCACCAAATAACGGATGAATGGGTTCGCGGGGTTGAAAATCAATCGGACCGTTCTTTACCTGCACCAGTACATTTTTTTTAAATGTCCCATCCAGCGGTTTGAATTCGTTATAGGCCTGTTTAAAACGGTCATCGGGTGTTTCATTGCTGTATACGAATGCGCGCCACATTACAATTCCGCCATGAGGGGCCACAGCATCGGCGAACATATTGGCGCCATCGGCATGCGTGCGTTTGTAATTCTGTGGGCCTGGCTGCCCTTCAGAATTGGCCTTTATCAGGAACCCACCAAAGTCAGGAATATAGCTGTATATCTCGTCTACCTTTTGGCGCCACCATTTTGTTACAGTACTATCAAACGGGTCGGCGGTTTTTAAGCCGCCAATTTCAACAGGGGCACTAAATCTTGCAGTGAGATACACTTTAATACCATAAGAACGGAATACGTTGGCCAACGCCGCTACCTTAACAAGATAACTTTTTGTGAGTACCAGCGCATTTGCATTTACGTTAGTTATTACGGCGCCATTGATACCGATAGAAGCGTTAGCTCTTGCATAATCTTTATAACGCTGATCAATGTAATCCGGAAGTTTATGCCAGTCCCAGATAGAAATACCGGCATAGCCGCGTTCCACTGATCTGTTGAGATTATCCCAATGGTTTAAAAGCCTGATCTTAATTTTCGGATAGCTCACTATTGAAAGATGCTGGAGGCTTTGATGCGTTTGAAGCAGCCGAAGAAAGTGAAATACTCCATAAAGTACGCCTGTTTCAGAATTAGCTGCAATAGCAATAATATTCTTTCCGTTGCCCGGCGCTGTTATAATAGTAAAGCCTTCGGTACCTAATTGCTGTAGTTTTTGATTCAGAACAAGTGATGCAATACGCGGTGAAGATGCAGGCGTGCCTGCCATTACATTGTTACCAATATTGTTCTGAGTAAATTTTCTACCTAATAAACCTTCCAGTCCTTCAATTAGTTCTTCACGCGCTGCATTGAATATGGGAGAGTTACCAGGCAGAGAAACCCCGGAAACAATATTTCGATATTCCTTTAACAGTTGCTGATCTTGTATCAGATCATACCTTAGCCAAAGGCGGTAACCATCTTCAGCTTGCACTAAGAAGCAGATGGTAACAGCTAAAAAAGAAAGCGCAAACTTCTTCATAAAGCATCCTTTAATAGAGGAAATTACATCTTTCGGTTGGAATTAAGTATAAGAGTTAAAATGCTTGAAGTGTCAACCTCGTACCTGATACCCCATACCTCATACCTCATCTCATTCGCCGGAACAATTTACCGTTTCATCCTAATTAAGATTTTCTTCACATCTGATAGACAAAACTATGTACCATAATCCTTCATCGTTTCGTTACATTATCATCATTAAATATACGTCATCCCGAAAATAGAAATCTACTTAACAGCATTAGTCATTATTAAATTTCCTGTTATGCCTTCTATTTTTCAAATGGCTTTATTTACCGGGCTTATAATTGTTTTTGATGAAACAAAGATCCACGGCCAGTTCCAAACCTCTAAATACGAAGT
>CAXTDO010000578.1:0-4763 GCA_964242315.1 uncultured Flavihumibacter sp. | reverse complement strand
CTATAATGGAACAGCCTCCGACAAATACATTCTTTTAACAAACACATTTTCGGATTTGAAGGCAACCGGTTATTACCGTTATGTAAAAGTGCCGGCTTATAGTTCGTTGCTTCTTTATAGAAAAACTTTTGGGACTATAAAAACGGTAAGACCGGTAAAAATTGTACAGTGAACAATGGTACCATCAAAAGAGCAACTGGATTTTTACAGGACGAACACAATGATTGTCGTTCTGGCCTTTTCCCTGATTGCTAATGTGCTTTTAGTTAGATATGTGTTGGAACAAAATGAACGGACGATACTGAAACAGGAAGACATAATTAAAGACTATCGTAACAATTACATCATGAATAAAAAAATAGAAGATCGTGCTGAAATGTTAAAATAATGACTACAACATTAAAATTTTTCGGATTCATTTTTCTGTTTGTTATGGCAGAAGCATTTACACAAAGTTTTAATGGCAAGACAATGCGTAAAAGGGGTAGTGATAGTATCAGAATTTGGAAACAAGGAATGATAGATGGTTCAATTTATATAGAAGCAAGAATTAGAATTTTTGATAAAAGGATGCGATTGATTGACAGCCTCAAAGCTGCTGACAGTTGCATTACAAAAGATACTTTATATGGCAGAGCAAAACAGTGAAACACACTTCACTAAAATATTTTGGTTTGGCTTTTTCAATCTTAGTGCGGTATATATCTACTTGTTTGCAATTACATTTTTCCCGATACCAAAAGAGAATCAACGATTTGTCGATATATCAATAGGAATTCTTATTGGTTCTGTTATTAATGGCATCATTGGATTTTTCTATGGTGGCTCATCACAATTAACAAAAAAAACGTCACCACAGCCAGGAACGACAACCAGCGCTGACATATCCGTATCAACTACAACTGAACCTGAAAATAAAACAGAAGTAAAATAATGAGCAAGAAAACTATTGACCAGTTCCCTTTCATGTCTGCGGTCGGCAATGAACACGGTCCTGTAAGGATACCAAACAAAGATTTAAGTTCTACGCTTGTTACAAAAGCCGGGGACTTGATTCCTGCTAAAGCACTGAAGGCTTTAGCCAACATTATAACACCTGTAATTATCCCTCCAATTACTTACGATGCGCCAATCATCATTACTAAAGGGGGAGTGTATAAAGGAAATTATCGTTCTTACGATTCAACTGTTCCCGCTGTGCAAATCTGGACGAATGAATTTGTAGAACTTACTGAAGGCATATTGGTAAGCAAAGGCGATATCATAAAGGTGTCAGGAGGTGGTAATGTGAAAGTTCATCACACTGAACAATATGGCGATACCCCAAATGGTAATGAACAGTGGGGACGAGCACTAAATATGTTCCGGCCAAAGTCTATCACTTTTGTTAATATTTATGTGGAACATACAGGTGGTATTTTGCTTGATCATATGGATGACGGGGTCTCTGCAAATATTGATATTTCCTATAATAAAATCTACAATACGGACAAATCCAGGGTTGATAAAACACCTGGAGATCACAGGGCAGGAATACTGTTTAACACTGTGCCACGTGCTAAAGGTCAAATAGCTTGGAACGAATTCATTAACCTTCCTGGGCTATCTCACATTGAGGATAACATCAACTTGTACAACTCCGGAGGCGTTAAGGGTGAAATCTTCAAGATCCATAATAATTATATTAAGGGAGCTTATCCTTTACCATTAACTGCAGACTATTATACAGGATCTGGAATAACTCTCGATGGTGATCCATCAACGAACACAATGGACAAGATGAGCCAGTTTGTTGATGTATTTAAAAACATCATTGTATCAACCTGTAACGCTTGCGCAAACATTGCAGCCGGGCATGACATACATTTTTACGATAATGACTATATCTGCTCCGGCATGTTTCCTGATGGAACATTTAGCGAACGGTTCTGGGGCGGCATGTGCATCTGGGATGCTTCCAACGTAGGTCCTGACAAATTCATCAACAACGATCAGAAGGGTAACCGTGTTGCTTATTACCGCAAAGGTGTAAACCTTCCTTACAAAAACAGACAGGATTGGGTTGTGGTTGCTAATAATCCATTAAGCATTAAAGCCGGGGACAATGTTAGTTTGTCCGATGCTCCGATCACGCTGGCCATGGAAGATTCATATTACGATATATGGAAAGCTAAACTCGCAGATGGTAACGTAACGGTTGGAAACGGTGTAAATAATCCATTACCAACTACGGTCGATGCCGCAATCCCGATTGGAAAGACTGCTACAGCAGTGATTGTAGCAAAGAATGCTGCAGGTGAAATAATAGAATTCACGCCGGCCGATGTAACTACAAAGATTGCTGATACAACAATAGCAACTGTAACGGGCTTGATTGTAAAACCCTTAAAAGTTGGTAAGACGACGCTTTCCGTCACTCTCAACAACATAACTAAAAATTTCACTGTGGAAGTACAACCTACGGCTGGGCCTGATAAAACTATTGCTGATTTCACGGTAACATTTTCCCTAAACTAAAAATTTAACCGGCCATGGCCAACAATGTTTTCGTAGGCCCTAACTCAGTCGTTGCAAAACAAACCGCAACGTTCGCGGATATGGGCTTCAACGACACAAATGTGTCGATCATTTACGAGATCGGCAACTCGCTAAAAAGTTGGGTACCCGGTAGATCAATCAATGGAATCACCGGTACAACACCCAACAAAGGCTATTACATTGTGAGCCTGGTTGATGCAGATCTTACAGCTTTCTTCCGTCCGGATTTCTTGACATCTGGCCAGGTGGAACAGGCAGCAACCTTTTCTGCAATCACAAACAGCGTTGCACCCAGGTGGATCCGCGTGGGTGCAGATGAAAACAAGGACGGCGAAAAGTCAATGTACTTCCATACCGGAACCGCCATTGAATTCCATTACCTAATTGGAAAAGAATATTTAATCGCAGAATAATGAAAAATTTACTTTTTATCTTTTCTCTTTTTATATGTGCATTCGTCAATGGCCAGGCGATATCAACATTGCCATTACGATCTACCAGGTGCGACAGCTGCCTTTTTGCTACAGTCGTAAGAAGTGGAAATTCCTATGTGGCTAATCGCATGTACGTCATTGACATTGCAAAATCAGTAGGCGGTAGTACAGGTGCGCTGGATAGCAATGAAGTTAAAAGGAGAATAAAAGACACAGCAAATGTCCTAAGGTTTTTGATTTCGCAGGGTGCGCCATCATCCGTTATAGGTTATGTTACTCCCAGGTCGTTTGGTGGCGATCCAACTGGTGTTGTGCCGTCTGCCCTGGCTGTTCAGGCTGCAATGGATTCATCATATAGAAGTGATGGGAAAATTGCTGCATTTATCCCAACCGGCGATAATTATCTATTACAGGTACCAGGCTATATTTTCGGGAGTTCGTTTTGTAATTTATATGCAAAGCCAGGTACAATTTTGATTGGTGGCGATAATTGGAGCTCTATATTGAGGCGCAAAACAAGTGATATCGATGGGTATATTTTGGGGATAGATGTGGCTACTCATAATGCCGCACCATTTTCCAAAAGAAACTATTTCATTAAGAATATCCACATGATCGGTATCACCGGTGTAGGTTTTGAGGTACCTGGTACAAGTAACCGCGATGGTGGTATTTTTATAGCTCCTTTTGTTGCTCCTTGGAACCGTGTTGTTGTACAAAACATGGTAATGGAAAATTTCAACAAAGAAATGATTGCTGTATGGAATGGTCATACTGCAGTTATTACAGATAATTATTGTAGGAATGGCAACCATGATGGGTTGAACCCTCAGACCATTCAGAATTTAACCTGTACAGGCAATAGAGGGGACTATGTATCTTTTGGTATCGAGTATGTAGGTAACAGGCCATTTGCTGATACTGCTGTTAATGCTTTAATAACTAACAATTATTGGACAAATGTTGTAGGCTATGGGGCAGCGATTGAAGCGGCTGATGGATGCAAGTTTACAAACAATTACCTTTCAGGCCGTATTTCAAACTCTTCTTATACTGGTCAGGATTATGGGATTTTTATAAGTGCTGCAATTGATTCGATCATGAACCTCGAGATAGGGAATAACACTATCACGAATTTTTACAATGGTGGCATTTCGACAGACAACAGTTCTTCAGTGTTTTTTATAAAGAACTTAAACATACACGACAATAATATAACTAACGTCGGCTCAAATGGTATAGTCTTAACTGCTTTCAGTAAGGCTAAATTCGGAAGAACACAAGTGTTGAATAATACCATCGACGAATGGAACCGGGTTGATAATGGCAATAGCATCGTTTACACTGCAATTGCAATGTATAATATGGATAATGTAATTGTAGACAATAATATTTCTTCTGGTAGGACAGGTGGATTAAGGAATGATCCTCTTTACTTATCAAATTGTTCAAATATCATTTATACGAACAATAAGGTTCTAGGCCCACCTTCTTTATACAGCTCAGCTTTATGGATTAAAACCGCAGGAACGAACACTAACATTGTTAAACAGGACAATATAGGCTTGTCGGATTCAACATTGACCAGCGGCCGGGGATTGCTTCTGTCTGATATACCAGGGCCGGACGCTACTTTTCAAAATGTAGCATACTCTTCAACTATATCGAAGGCTTATGATCAGTTAAAGCCAAATTTTTCTATAGCGCTTTCCGGTAATTTGACATTAAATCTAACCGGTACAGCAAATGGCAACAGCGGTGTAGTGAAGTATAATCGGAGTGGCAATCAGA
>CAXTDO010000577.1:0-4780 GCA_964242315.1 uncultured Flavihumibacter sp. | reverse complement strand
GAGTAGAGTCTGCTTCCGGTCAGGTGTTGTTAAATGAACCCCGTTCCAAGGGACACTCTCATGAAAGGTCAAATGCTCACAATTGTTTCTGCGTGAAATTATGTGTGAAGTACGAGAAACCGGTTGACTTTCCATGGTTCACTCATATCGGCAATTATAACATCACTTCAGACATTGATCCCTCCGGCCTTACCTTAAACAATCGTTCATTTGCTTCAGGAACAGGCTTTGGATTTTTCGGTGCAGTAAAACTCACCGGCTTCGTTACCAAAAAAGTTCCTACAGATTTGACCCGGCCGTTGTTTTACCGGTTTATGTATTCATTAGATGGAAGCGCCTGGAGCGCTGTTACCGAACCAAAGACTTACGCGGCAAGATTAAAAGTAGGGGTGCGCCAGATCGTTTGGGGAGGTAATACTGCCTTCCAGGATATCGTGATAGATCCAGCGCAAACAGCTTCCATCAACGACAGCATACCTGCAGATAATTTTCCTAACCCTATTCCCGATCATGTTTTAAGACTGGACCTGAATGGCTGGGTAAGAGTAGACCAGGCAGGACTCGACAATGGTTTTTATGGACCTTTGCTATGGGTGAATACCAACACCATCGTGCCTGGCGGAGACGCCACGGATAGCGGTGATCTGGCCGGAAATAGTCCTGCCAATCCAAAGAACGGAAAGCAAGTTTATTTTGCTTTTCAAACAACGGATGACCCTTCTAATCCGGCATCTCCGCATTTCTATCAGCAACTGATTAAGCCCCTGATTTACATCAACAACTGGTACCAGGTGAGCCTTATCACGCTTGATGAATTAACTGCCGGATCAGGTGTTGGCTGCAACCCGATTACCACCCACGCTCATGTACATTATACTGCCGATCATGAGCTGATAGCAGGCTGGTCGCTGTATGCAGCCTCGGCAGCGGTTCCCGGAGGCATCACCATAAACGCTGCGGGTACTTCTGGCACCACAGGCAGGGGCAACGCGAATACGATTGATCTTGCAGACGCAGGCGTAACAACTCCTGCATTCAATACCTGGCCTTCATGCGCTTACCGCCTTGGATTGAGCACACGTAGGAAACTTACTGATGGCGAGAATAATGACGATGGATACAATAATGAATTGTTGTTTTGCAGGTAAGGTGCTGAAATCAATTTGAACTGTGATTTATTTGATTTAATGGTGGAGTATGAAAAGAAACAATCATAGTCTATCATTAAATCAGCTAAATCACAGTTCAGACATTTGGGGCCGTTCTCATGTTGAAACGTTACCGAATATATTTTCTGGCAGCCATTCGAACAGTTTTTTAACCGCAGAGGGCACAGAGGAGGAACCGCAGAGGGCGCAGAGGATTCTCTGTGCCCTCTGCGGTTAAAAAAAATCTACAAAGTTTTTACCCTCAGAAAGATTTGCTTTTTTCATATATCTGCAAAATTGTATCATAATTGTATAAAAAAGTAGCAGACTTTCCCTCACGTAAAAATTACATTTGTTCAGTGCCGAAGAAGAGAAGGATCACTCTCTGAACTTATGAAACTGTCCTCACATTTCAGATCGTTTACATCATTATAAATTATAGCAAATGGTTACGCCCAAAACTAACGTTTATGCCATACTTATAACAAAGATGGCATCCCTCTTCTTATTGCTCGTTGTCGTTAACAGCGAGTCCTATGCGCAAAATAATGCTGGTACAACACGGCAACTTAAAATCATTAAAGGAAAAGTGTTGAATGAAAGAGGAGAAGCGCTTCCAGGCGCCAGCATCACCGTACCAAACACCAACCAGGGCGCCACAACAGATCAGGCTGGAAATTTTACAATCGAAGCGCCTTCTGAGACTTCCATGCTCACGGTTGAATTTGTTGGATACGCAAGCCAGGCGATACGTATAAATAATCAGACAGTCATCAATATAACACTTAGTGTACAGGCAAATAATTTAGATAATGTAGTAGTGGTAGGCTATGGCAGGCAATCCAGACGAACGCTTACCACTTCTATCTCAAAGCTGGATACCAAAGTGTTAGAAAACGTGCCTTATCCTAACTTAACGGCTGCAATGCAGGGCACATTGCCAGGTGTACGCGTGCAAAGCTTAACCGGACAACCAGGCGCAGCGTTGAGGGTTACCATAAGGGGAGGTACTTCCGTTGATAACCCAAATGGCTCCGGCCCCTTATATCTGGTAGATGGCATCATAAGGCCTGATATCAACGACATTGCTTCAGAAGACATTGAATCGTTACAGGTGTTGAAAGATGCCGCGGCTACAGCCATTTACGGCGCCCGCGGCTCTAACGGGGTTGTGTTAATTACCACTAAATCAGGAAAGGCAGGCGCCGTGCGGATTAATTATACGTATGACGTAACGGTATCAGATATTGGTAAGAAGTTGGAATACCTTTCTTCAAGGGATCACATTTACTATACCAGGTTAGGCTATAAAACGGCTTACGACAGGGGCTATCTTCCTCTCACCACCTTTAATGCTAAAATGACCGGAGCCAACAGCATCGGCACCGGTAACGATCTTGCCAACAAAACAAATTACACCACTCAATATCTTACAGAAGCAAATAAATTTAAGCTGGCGCAGGGATGGCAAAGCATGCCTGATCCTTTAGATTCCTCCAAGACCATCATCTTTGGCGAAACCAATTTCGAGGATGTAATGATGCAGACAGGCGTGTCGCATAACCATCACCTGTCATTCTCCGGCGGCACTTCCAAAGCCAACTTTAATGCCGGAATCGGATACATGAACGCCGATGGAACAGTGATAACAACCAAGTATAACCGTCTTACGTTTAATCTCAACGGAGATCTTAAACTAAGAGACAATATCAGCGTTTTCGGTCGTTTGCTGTATAGCAATTCTACCAGTAATTTATTAAGCAACGGTGATCAGGCTGCACAAAACAACCTGTTTTATAGAGCTGGCCTGCCTTCTACCGCAAAGTATACTTTCGAAGACGGCACCTTGGCGCCGGGACAAAGTATGGGTATCGGAAATTCCGAGTATTATTTCAACAGGAGAAACGACGGATCGTTTGCTAACAAAATTACAATAGCCACCGGTGGAAGCTGGACCATCCTGCCGGGACTTTCTTTTGACCCCCAGATATCTGTTTATAGAACACATGATAATGTACGTGGTTTTCAACCGAGCTATTTAACAGGAGGAGACGTACTTGTTACCACGCGCACCGCCACCAACAGGGATGATATCAACACACAATATCAGGCCGATGCGGTGCTGACTTATACAAAGGCTATCTTAACAAATCATCACCTGGAAGGTAAAGCCGGTTATTCTTATTTTGAAAGAAATTATTCCAATTCACAGGCAACGGGTACCGGAGCACCCACTGACCTTATCCCAACCTTAAATGCTTCTGCAAATTTTACCGGAGTACAGACTATCCTTAGCAAACTGGTTCTTCCAGGTTATTTTGGAAGGATCAATTACGATTATAAACAAAAATACCTGTTGATGATCAATGGCCGGTATGATGGCGCCTCCAACCTGGGAGAAGCGCACAAATGGGGATTTTTTCCCGGTGCTGCCGTTGGCTGGAACCTGCATGAAGAGAATTTTTGGAAAGCTTTGCCTGCAGACCTTCTTACATTAAAACTCAGGGGAAGTTATGGTGTAAACGGTAACATCAGCGGACTTGCAGAGTACGATGCCCAGGGCTCTTACAACGTTCCAACCATAGCCTCGCAACAACGGTACGCGGGAAACATAGGTCTGCAACTAACGGGCTTGCCCAACCAGGAATTGCAATGGGAACGTTCCAAAACACTTAACATAGGGGCCGACTTTGGCTTCTTCAAAAACCGGATAAGCCTCCTGGTAGACGTTTACCGCCGGGTGACCGATAATTTAATTGCTAATTTAACGCTGCCGGCGTCTGTTGGGTTTTCCAGTATATTAACCAACCTGGGCAGCATGGAGAACAAAGGAGTGGAGCTTGAATTAAGCGCCCGCATTTTACCTCCGTCATCGGTGCTTAGCTGGGACTTCTCTTTCAACATTGCAAAAGTTCACAACAAGGTATTGCATCTTCCACCCTCAGGTACCGAGAACAACCGCATCGGGGGCATTCAAATAAGAGATCCAAAGACCCAACAACTGGTGTGGGTGCCGGGAAATGGCGGCAGAATGGAAGGGTATAATATCGGTGACATCTATGCCTACAAATTCCTGGGTGTATATGCAACAGACGAAGCTGCCGCCAAAGCGCCGGTTGATATGATACCAGCGGTTGCAGGAAGGAAAAAATACGGCGGAGATGCTATATGGCAGGATACAGACGGGAACGGAATTATCGATGACAAGGATAAAGTATATGTAGGGAATGCATTCGCCGTATGGACCGGCGGGTTTACCAACAGCTTCGGTTACAAAGGCCTGAGTATAACAGTAAGGATGGATTATGCGCTGGGTCACAGTATTTACAATTATGCCAGGGGTTATGCTAACAACAATTTAAACGGTGATATAACAGCTAACAAGGATCTGCTGGATAAATCCTGGAAGAAGCAGGGTGATATTACGGATGTGCCGCGTTATAATCCGGTAGACCACCTTGGCCCTATGAATTTCTGGCGGGGCAACGGGGACCTGGGCATTGCTTCCAACTATGTAGAGAAAGGAGACTATCTCTGCCTGAGAGAAATTTCGCTGGGCTATAACCTCCCGACAGCGCTGTTACGCAAAGTAAAAATGAGTAACCTCAGACTCAACGTTAGCGGCTCTAACC
>CAXTDO010000576.1:0-4781 GCA_964242315.1 uncultured Flavihumibacter sp. | reverse complement strand
AATGTTCCAAAATTAAATGGTCAGTACACTAGTAATAGGATGAAAGCACCCATTTTGAGCCTGCAAATGACGAAAAGGAAATGCGAAGCCTTGATGAGGGCGGCATATCTTAGTGATAGGCTTAAGCCCATCGACAGAGAAATTCGAGGCGCTAGTGTTGCAGGGGTGGCATGTCCTAGCAATGGGGATCGCTTATTGACAGATATATTTGAGGCGCTAGCCCTGAAAGGGCAACATATCTCAGCGATGGGCATCGCCCATCGACAAAGACATTTGAGGTGCTAGCCCTGCAAGGGCGACATATTAACGAATGACAATTATCAATAATTAATATGCCAGCCTTGCAGGCCTGACTGCTAAATTCATTTTTACGATGGGCGGTGCCCATCGCTGAGATATGTCGCCCTTTCAGGGCTTTTAAGCATCTTATAAGAGTATATCAGTAGGCAGAGCAAATTGTCTCGGCTAATTAACTCATCTCCCATTAAACAAAAAAAGGGATATGCCTTTCGACATATCCCTTTTTTTATCAATAAAATTATCAATTCTTTAAAACCCTGTATTATTAGGTAGCAAACTAGAGTTCACATCTATTTCTTGCTTGGGCACGGGGAACAATAGTTGTTTTTCGGTGAAAGTTGCGTTGAAGACGGTTTTATGCCCTACAAAGTCATCCCAGTTACCGGTAACATCATTATGCACTTTTCTGGTGCGGATCATGTCAAACCACATTTTGTTTTCAAAGCACAGTTCGAAGTAACGCTGCAGCCACACCTCATGCTCAAAATCAGCTTTGGACAAGGCGCCGATGGGTGCCAGCTCAGCACGTGCACGGATAGCATTTACGTAAGCGATGGCGCTACTGTTAGGACCGCCTTCTGCCCTGTTGGAAGCTTCGGCATACATAAGGTATACACCGGCTAAACGATACAAGGTGAAGTTAAGATCTGACTTGGCGGTATTTACCACAGCAGTAGAATCGAAATATTTATAGATGTAGTGGTTCTTAAATGTTATCGTATCATTTGATTTGATGCTCTTATATTTTGAAAAGAAAAATTGGCGTTCCCTTGTTCTTTTATCTCCCGCAGGAAACGATGCAAAAAATTGCTGGGTGGGATAGACCGACCCGTATTCATCCGAGTATTTTGAAATGCCCGAGTAATTCGGAATCGTAAGCGCAGTAAGCGGATTGGTCGAGGGCACCGCTGCCGCATACTGTACCTGGAAAATAAATTCTCCTTTATTTTTATTGGACGGATTATTCATGTCAGTATAATTTGGAAATAGTGAATAACCACCTCTATCAATAACCGCTTTAGACCGTTTGGCGGATTCTGCATAGTACGCATCGCCTCCATTGATTGCCGCTCCGGCATAGGTAAGGTATACATCGGCTAGTATAGATTCTACGGCGCTCATGGAAACCAGCCCTGTCTGATCAGACCATGGCAGGGTAGATTTTTCCGCAATCAGCAGATCAGGGATAATAATGCTGTCGTAGATGCTTTTAGCAGAAGAACGGGATAAATTTAAATTCAAACTCGTAGGTACGGTTGTTACGTTTGGCACCGCACCATATAGCCGCACGAGATAGAAATAATACAAGGCCCGCAGGGTATGTGCCTCGGCGATCATATTTGTTTTGGCCGCATCGGTAAGTCCGGCAGCAGTTACTGTTGGAAGCTGCTGAAGAGCAAGGTTACAGGCACCCACACCCAGGTAAAGATGCTGCCACCAGGTATCCACATAAAATGAAGTGGAATTGTATTGAAGCGTTTGAAAGGTAACAAAACCTGTCTGACCCAGATCGCTGTTGGCTTTACCCGTCATAAATTCCAGCAGGTTATAGGTATTGCCACCGTAAGAAGAACTCTGTCCTGAAAGAAGTCCCTGCAGATCGGTATAGCATGAATTAGCAAGCGCCCTCACCACCTTTGTACTGGAGAGGTTAGAGGTAGGCGATAAAAAGCTGGTAGGTTTTTCTTCCAGAAACTTCTTACAGGAGCATATCATTAAAAAACCAAAAGCTATAGTTAGATTTATTACAGTTCTCATGATAAATTATTTATTTTACAAAGCAGCAGTTACTGCCTCTTTCAAAAAGATTAAGTTTTTTTAAAAGCCAAGATTCAACCCAAAGTTCCATACACGTGGACGCGGATAGGAGAAAAAGTCCAAATTCTGGGAAAACGCGCTGTTTGATCCATAACCTGAATTAAAAGTATCCACCTCCGGATCGTAGCCGGTGTATTTGGTAATCAGGAACAGGTTCTGTACACTCACATAAAAGCGTAATCTATTTACCCTAAGGCGTGAGATTGCTGCATTAGGCAGAGAGTAGCCAAGTATAAAATTCTGTCCGCGGATAAAAGAACCGTCTTCAACCCACCATGTGTCGAAATGTGAATCCTGTGCAAATTTATAATTACGGACCTGCGAAATCATAGTGTTTTGATTGGTAGGCGTCCAGGCATTCAGCACTGTTGCCAGGCTGTTTGCAATCGTTTGCCTGTCTTCACTTGAATGCAGGAATGTTGCTGCAGTGTTTACACCCTCTACAAATCGGATATCGAAAGAGAAATCCCAGTTTTTATACTTCAGGTTGCTGCTGAAAGTGCCGGTCCATTTTGGATAAGCATGTCCGATAATGCTATAGTAAGGACTACCGTCTGCATTATACACATACTTCCTGTCTCCTATCTTTAACCCGTGAGCCGCAGCCATATCACCTTCCTTGTCGCTGTAGGTTCCAAGGCGTGTCATTCCCCATAAAGAACCGATCGCCTCGCCTACACGCAGGATATTCGTCTGACCCAGGAAGTTGGGGCCGGGAAAGATATCGGCATTACCCTGGTTTAATTTAAGGATCTTGTTTTTGTTAGTAGCGAAGAGGAACCCTGTTGACCAGGTAAGGTTATTCGTTTTGATATTAACAGTGTTCAGGTTTATTTCCAGTCCGGTATTGCGTACAGAACCAACATTTTCATATACGTTGGATGTGCGTTCGCCTGCTGACCAGGGAATAGGTGCCTGCAGCAACAAATCTTTTGTTGTACGATTGTAATAGTCTGCTTCCAGATTGATGCGGTTATCTAATAAGCCTAATTCTATGCCTACATCGCCCTGGATAGATTTTTCCCATTTAAGATCGGGGTTGCCGATATAGCTAGGTAAAAGTGTTGACTGATTAGCGCCATTAAGTACAGTGGTACCTGGCTGATACTGTGCAATGGACTTGTATTGACCGATTTCCTGGTTACCGGAAACTCCGTAACTGGCGCGCAGTTTCAGGTTGCTTATGAGCCTGCTGGTTTTAAGAAAATCCTCTTCAGATACCCGCCATGCAGCCCCAAGAGAGGGGAAGAAGGCATATTTATTATTAGCACCAAACCTTGAAGAACCGTCATATCTTCCTGTAGCAGTGATCAGGTATTTCTCATTGATATTATAGGTGATACGGCCATAGTAAGAGTTCATAGCCCATTGGTAAGCACTGGATTCGGTAGTTGCCCGTACCGAACCGGCGCCAAGGTATTGGTATTGAAAGAAGTCGTCGATAAAGTTCTGCGCCTCTGCACCTGCGTACTCCTGGTTATACTGCTGCCAGGAAGCACCAGCCAGCACGGTCATCTTCTGCCGGGAATTGATTTGCTTGTTCCAGGTCAGGTAGTTTTCAGATTGCCAGTAGGAATTGGTATAGCTACGTACAAACGCATCACCTCCCTGATCCTGTGAAAGGTGGGGCAGATCGGAAGAGGAATAAAAATTGTTTTTCTGAGAGTTTAAGTTATAGCCAAAATCAGATTTGAAGTCCAGGTCCTTGGTAATATGAAACAACATGTACACATCGCCGTTACTTTGAAAGGTATTGTTCAGGTTGAACCTGTTCTGTGCTATATGCACGGGATTAGGTCCGCCTTCCAGGCCGGCAATATCATTATTTCCGGCCCATGTTCCATCGGGATATTTAATAGGAACGATAGGCACTTCTTCGGTAACCATTCTCGGCACGTTCAAACCTCCGTTACCATCAGATATCAAACGTTGCGTGCTTTTAATTACTGAAACACTTCCGCCTACCTTTAACCAGTTGGTTACATCATTATCCAGCGTGAGCTTGGCAGAATAACGCCTGAACCAGGAATCGATCATCAGTCCATTCTGGTTTAAATAACCGACAGACAAACTGTATAAAGATTTATCACCGCCACCCTGAAAGTTTATCTGATGCGATGTTGAAGTGGATGGTTTGTATACTTCCTTTTCCCAATTTGTATTGTACAAAGGCTTGTCATTGGCATCAAACAACAATGGAAAGTTTGTATGATTTAACGCTACCGGAGGCGTCCATACGGCACCGTTAGGATCGAACTTTGAACCATTTGCAAAAGACTGGTTGTATATCTGAACGAACTGGTCTGAATTGAGCGTTTTCAGATGCCGGTACAAATCAGTCTCGTTCACATTGCCATCGTATGTTACCGCAGTGCCACCACGCCTGCCGCGTTTAGTAGTGATGATGATAACACCGTTAGCACCGCGCGACCCGAAGATGGCTGTTGAAGAGGCATCTTTTAGTACTTCCAGGGAAGCAATATCATTGGGATTGATGGAGTTGCCATCTACACCTATAACACCATCTACAACGTACAAAGGATCGATGTTGGAATTGATAGAACCTATGCCACGCACGCGTACCTTGGCTCCGGCGCCGGGGGCATTGCTGTTTACACTCACATCAACACCGGCTACTTTTCCTTCCAGCGCCTGCGAGATGT
>CAXTDO010000575.1:0-4789 GCA_964242315.1 uncultured Flavihumibacter sp. | reverse complement strand
CCTACAACGCAAACAAATCCCAGGTTCGCTTTTGGTGCAAACGGCACCGGTGCTACAGCTTCCGATGTCAAATTTGATTCATTCAAACTAGAGAATCCAACTCCATAAAATTTAACTATAAATGGTTTATTACAGCTCACAGCATGGCCTTGTATCAGACGCTAATTTAGCGATGAATGCAAGCGTTGCAGGCGTTACAAACAATCAGGTAGCAGCCCAAAATTTTGCAAATCTTGCTGATGGCGTTACGCCTACTGTACTTGTAGTTGAAGGGTGCTATATGATTGATCAGCTGAGGCTAAAAAGCAATACAACGCTTCAGATGCTTAACAGTAATTGTGGATTTATACAGTCATCAACTGCAGTGAAGCCGCTTATAATGAATTATAACCCTACAAGGTTTAACGGAACAGATACTAACATAAAAATTGTTAATGGAATCCTCAATGGCAATGGGCACCGTGCAGACGGAACGCCTGTTAAAGACTATCATTCTCCAGACGGCATAGTGACTGTTTTAAGTTTCGCCGGCGCCTCAAATTGTTCCTTTGACAATGTCAAATTTCGCAACTCAAGGACCTTTCTTTGCTATATAAGAAATGGTTCAAACAACTGGTATGAAAACTGTGAGTTCAGGCAAAATAATATTTACCAGGTAACATCCGATGTTACTACATTCCTGGCCCATGATGGAACCAAGTTTGGTTACAGCTGTCATAACTCAGGAGTTAAAAAATGTACTTACATTGACATTAAGGACGACTGGATGAGCTTTTGTCCCAATGATGGATTCAGACCAGATATAGGTGTTAATGATCAGTATGCAGGACTTTACGCTTACGATCCCTATGCAGGGTATGGAGATGTAACAGGCATGCGTATTTCGGATATCACACTGGTTAATTGTTACCACGGCGTCCGTTGCTTGACTTATACGCATAGTGTTGACGATATAATTGTTGAGAGGGTCACTGGAGACGTTGTTGATTTCATTGCGGCTATTGATCGTTACGATGTGAATGGAGTTTATCCTACCAATGCAACGTTCACTGCTAACAATGGAACGATCACTTTCGACACCTTCACGCTCACTGTTTCCGGAGTAGTTCCAAATTATCCTTATAAAAATTGTGGGATGAATATCGATATTCCAATAAAGCAGTTAAACTGCACTAACTGGAATATAACCAACACAACCTCTAGCAGAAAGATTATTCGTTTTGATACGGGTGCCAATGTGCAAAGCTTTTTTGCTAATAACTTCCTGGTGCAGGGAATTTCAGATCCAAAAACACTGATACAATTTAATGGAGGCGTCGCTACCGGTAAAGGGAATCTTTATGAGACGCCAACTCCAAACGTCTTTACAAGCATAGCAAAAGTGATAATCGGTAAAAAAAAAATCCCATTCACATCCGCTGGCCTAAATGGTTCAAACCTCCTGATTATTTATAAAGTTGGGAATCCTATAAAAAGCTTTGTACCAGGAAGATCAATCAATCAGGTTACAGATTTTGAAGTGGATGGCGGCTATTATATCATACCAAAAGCAAATATCGATTTGAGTAACCATGTTTTAACACCGGCGGGTGGTCAATAAAAGAAATAATGGCAAACAACATAGTAGTAGGGCAAAACATAGTATATGCAAATCAAACAATAAATATTGCCTCTACAGGCATTACGGCATTTAACACCCTGATTATTTACTGTATTGAAGCTAACATTTCCCTGTCTTATGTACCAGGCAGAACAATTAACCAGATCACTCAATTCGTCCAGGGGAAAGCATACTTATTGGTCGCCTTACAGACGATGGATCTTACAGAATACCTGATGCCTCCTTTTCCATCCGGTAACGCAGGATTAGTTGCCGAGGATGGAACTCAGATTGTACCCGAATAAAGAAGAGAACTATGAAACGATTATTATTTTTCCTTTTACTTATACCCGCCTTTAGCTTTTCCCAGCTTAAGATATCGGAAATGCCCACGTATTCAGGCAATCCTGCAGGCGCTTACGTTCCGGCGGTTATTGCAAACACAAATCGTAAAATTGATGCAGCTTACTTCGGTTATAATAAGGTCGATTCAGCTTCAGTAAGCCAGGGATCAGTTTATGACACCCTTTACTTCTGGAAATTCGGTATCAAATCATTTTACGTTTTAACCAGGGCCAGCGGCGGAACTACTTCTTCAGCATGGGGTAGCCTCACCGGATCAATCAGCAGTCAGACAGATCTTAGTGGTATTCTTGCCGGCAAAGCCTCAACTGTTCACGCGCATACTACAGCTGACGTTACAAGTGGCATTTTTTCTACTGGAAGACTTGGAACAGGAACAGCCAATTCAACTACGTACCTACGTGGCGATGGCACCTGGGCAACTCCTCCAGGTGGTGGAAGTGGAACACTTTACAGTACAACAGGAAGTAATACTGACGGCGCAATAACACAGGCGGCAACCACAACGCTTTTATCCGGCAAAGCAGCCAGTTCGCATGTGCATTCAGGATCAGATATCAACACTGGATATGTGGCGCCGGCCAGGCTTGGCACCGGTATGCCATCCGCAGGCACCGTATTACGTGGTGATGGCACTTGGGGAACGGATACAGCTACAATACCAGTAGGACCTACCCTCGACTTTTCAACAGGCTTGTTAAATGTGAGCTCAAGTGCAGGAACAGCGCTTTACAGAAGCGTATCAATTGCCACAGCTGCTTACACTGTGCCTGCAGGAATATTGACAGTGTTCTCAAATTACACAGGCGGAACAGCAACAATTACTTTGCCTTCCGCGTCAGCCAATCTGGATACCAGGATAACTATTCAAAACAGGTCTTCCAACAACGTGTCAGTTACTCCTGTTCTTACCGGCTTCCAAAATTTGCTTGTTCAATATAATTCAATCACTTACCAGTCTGATGGATTTACCTGGTCAATTGTAAGTAAGTAGTAATGAAGCTTATTATATACATATTATTTTTTTTCTCCCTTCAGGCAAATGCTAATAAATATTACATCGCTTCAGGTACAGGCGGAGGCACAACAGGGAACGATGCTGCAAATGGCACATCGAGCTCAACGCCCTGGGCTACATGGAGCCGTTTAATGACTGGATTAAATTCCACGATAACAACTGGCGATTCAGTTCTTTTCAACCGCGGTGACAGCTGGTATGGAGCAATCATACAACAACCCGCAGTCGGTGTTGGGTTCGGTGCTTATGGAACTGGCCCTAAGCCGGTTATTACCGGTTTGTCAAACCTTACAAGTTGGACAAACGTAGGTACGAACCTTTGGGAAGCACCTTGTAACAGCGGTTTGAACCTGGACCTTGTATTGATCAATGGAACAATAACTCCTCCTGGAAGATCTCCCAACGCTGGCAGTTACTACAATATAGATAGTCATACGAATCTTTCTGGTGGCAGCGGCACAATAACATCAACCGGAACCAATACTAGCACTCAGACCTGGACCAGTGCAGAGGCTGTAATAAGAGTTAATGATTACAACTTGGATCGGGACATTATAACCGCCCATTCAGGCACAACAATAACTTACGCTTCACCGAATAATCCAAAGTCAATAAGCGAGGATAACGCAAAGTTTTTCATCCAAAAACATCCGGCTACCTTAGATCAGCAAGGAGAATGGTTTTACTATCCATCCACTCACGTGCTCCGGATGTATTCTAATGTGAATCCATCTACGCTTAATGTACAGGCGGCCACACTTAATAATTTTTATTATTTCGATTTCAGGAATAACAATGGATGGGATAACCTGAAGATCATAGGTTATGATTCAAATTTTGTTTCTGCCAGGCTTTCTTACAGGTTTACTGTTACAAATTGTGATATCAGTTTTATTGGAGCTGATGGTATTGTCTATGACAGTGATTCTTTAAGCATCACCAGGTATAACACTTTTAATCATATTGGCAACTCTGCTTATGTTTCCCGTTTTTCCCTTCATGGAAAAATGTACGTCGAGTACAATGATATAAAAAACTGTGGTATTATAAAGGGACTCGGCCTGCAGAACAATCAGCAGTACAATGGAATTATGATTGAAACTGCACAGGATTCAGTTATTGTAAGGTTCAATAAAGTTGATTCAGTTGGGTATTGCACACTTCGTGTTAATAGTCCAAAATGGCTTGTTGATAGAAACGTTTTAACTCATAGCGGCCTTATGCTTACAGATGCCGGCGGCTTCTATACAAATGGGGAAAATGGGTTGGCAGCAAACAGAGTAGTAAGCAATAATATTATTATCGGTCATATTGGAAACCATGACATGAGCGCCAATTCAAGCCCGGGTGGCCAGTGTGGGATATATACTGATGATCAAACCGGAAATGTCACTTTCTATAACAATTACATTGATTCTTGTGGCCGGTACTCAATTTTCCTGCACAATAGCAAGGATATGGTTATCCATGACAATATCATCATCGCCAGGGATAAAGTCGATGCTGCAGTAGGCGCAGTTCATGATAATGGTGTTGTGAGTCCGATCGCACTTACTGGCTTAAATATGTATAACAATCAAATTTTCGCAGGTTCGGGGATCTATCTTTTTCAATATGCTGATTACCTGGGTGACTATTCAAACTTCGGAACTATAAGTGATAATTACTACTCGAAGCCAGTTGTCACTAATGCCTTTAAACTGGGATCTACATATACACTAAATAGCTGGCAAAGTGCCGGATATGATGCCCGTTCCAGTTTTGTTATAAACCCGGCAGACTCAGTAAGAGGCGACGATAAGGGAACA
>CAXTDO010000574.1:0-4790 GCA_964242315.1 uncultured Flavihumibacter sp. | reverse complement strand
GTAGTACTTTGTTCCGATGGCCAGACTGCCATAGACCGGTTTAACAAAAATGAGTTTGACATCTGCCTGCTCGACGTGATGATGCCCTATAAAGACGGACTTGCCGTGGCTAAAAAAATACGCCAGCAAACCGACATAACACCCATACTGTTCTTAACTGCAAAATCCATGGAAGAAGACAGGATCAAAGGGTTTCAAACAGGCGCTGATGACTACATTACAAAGCCTTTCAGTATGCCGGAACTGCTACTTCGTATGGAAGTGTTTTTGAGAAGAACCAAAAAAATGCATTCGGATAATATACAGGAATTTGTGCTAGGCAGCATCCGGTTCTCCTATACTGATTTAAAGCTCCATTCAAAAGAAGGTATCATTTCCATTACTCAAAAGGAAGCCGATCTGTTACGTTTTCTTAGCCAGCATCCTAATAAGGTATTGAAAAGGGAAGAAGTACTCTTAAATGTCTGGGGAAAAGATGATTACTTCCTCGGCAGAAGCATGGATGTATTTATAACCAAGTTGCGAAAGCATTTTAAATCGGATTCTAATATTATCCTGGAAACCATTCATGGTGTAGGGTTCAGGTTTAATGTTCCTTACGTGCCGGCGGTATAGCATAGAATTGTTGTAGCAAACTTTGTTAGTGTTTTTTTAACCACGGAGGAAAAGCCGAGGTAGCACGGAGGTCCGCGAAGGATGTTTCTCCGTGGACCTCCGTGCTACCTCGGCTTTTCCTCCGTGGTTAAAAAACTGTTGAAACGGCTTGTAACGTATGCATCAAATAACAATTAAAATCACTTAACCCCATATTAACCTTTGTTAATCACCGTTTAACCAAAATACACATCAGCTTTACACCTCAAAGTTAAAAGCAGGATGGCCAGATCTTTCTCCGGGTTTTTTTTATGCACTTCTTTCATATGTTGTTTTACGTTAGATGCCGCTTCACAAAAGGATAGCGTTTCGCTCACGTACCAACAGGCAGAAAAAATATTTTTGCAGAGGAACCTTCAATTGCTTGCTCAGCAATACGATGTCGATATCAATAAGGCCCTGATCCAACAAAACAGGTACCTCGACAATCCAATCCTTAATACAGATCAGAATATATATGACGGTAAATTTTTTCGTCATAATAAAGACTATGGGCAGGTATTCGTTCAGATACAGCAACTCATTAAAACAGCCGGCAAAAGAAATAAGCTGATTAAGCTGTCGCAGGATGCAGCGCTGTCTTCAGAAC
This sequence comes from uncultured Flavihumibacter sp., assembly GCA_964242315.1. Lineage (GTDB taxonomy): Bacteria > Bacteroidota > Bacteroidia > Chitinophagales > Chitinophagaceae > JADCRZ01. Next base: position 3,547 of record CAXTDO010000574.1, on the reverse strand, counting down.
AGCAGCTGTATGATCTGATGCGCAATCTCCGGTTCATCCTTCATAATGATCTTTCGAATATTTATCAATTATTACAGGTATATAAAATTTACGGCATCGAGTTGATTTCTTTACAGGACCTGGCCCGCGGAATGGACGCGCAGTTACAGGCCGGAAACATTTCTCAGAAAGAAAACCTTCGGATTAAATCCCTTCTGTATGGATTGCAAACGGATCAGTCTGACCTGCAAATCCAGATTGCTGAAGCAGAAAAAGAAGTACATACACTGTTACATATCGGAAACGATACACTGGTTGTTCCGGTAATGAATAGTGTAGGCAACCTTTCGTCGCCTGTTCAATCAATCACCCTTCCGCAATTGATTGACTCGTCTTTAGCTAACCGGCCAGACCTTCAGCTTGCAAAAACAACGTTGCTTTCCCAGCAGCACAATCTTTTATATCAGAAAGCATTGGCCGTTCCCGATCTTACTGCCGGATTAGAATTTGACCAGCGTAGCAGTTATGCACCTAATTATTATGGTTTGGCACTTTCCATTCCTATACCGGTTCTTAATAAAAATAAGGGCAATATACGTGCGGCCCGGATAAGCATCGAGCAGGCACAAAACGGCATCGAACTGGTGCAGGAGCAGGTGAGCGCTGAAGTAAGTACAGCCTGGCAAAAACTTCTAATAAGCGTCAATCTTCAAAAAATCATTACTCAGGATTTCACGGATAAGTACGAAGAGTTGTTTCAGAATATTACCAAAAGCTTTAAGCTCAGGCAGGTGAGCCTGGTAGAGTTTATAGATTTTTTCGACTCGTATAAAGATGCCCGTACGAAACAATCAGAGCAGCAGGCACATCTGAGGGATGCCATTGCAGAATTGAATTTTACAACCGGCAGTAACATTATAACCAATCCATAATGTTTTATGGTAACGATAATATGTGATATTGGCTATCAGCTATCAGCAGTCGGCTATCAGGAGGAAATCAGCGCGCGATGGGCTTTCTTCCTGATAGCTGATGGCTGACGGCTGGTACCCAAATCACACGGCACTTAATAATAATTTTATGAAACATGTAGCCTCCCTGTTACTTATCTTAGTAACCCTTCTTTTTCTTTATTCATGCGCTTCCACTTCACCGGAACCCATAGTGAAAAAAGAATCACTATGCATCACCGATTCAATGGCCTCGATCATAAAAATCGATACGGCAGGATACAATAATATAGATGATCAGTTACAACTTTCAGGTGAAATAAGTTTCAACGATAATAAAGTAGTGAAAGTATTTCCTTTCAGCAGCGGGCAGGTAACAAAAGTGCTCGTATCATTAGGCGATAAGGTAAGTAAAGGTCAAACACTGGCCATCATTAAAAGTGCAGATGTAGCCGGTAATTATAGCGATCTATCTACTGCAGGCAATGATGTTGCCATTACAAAGAAACGTATGGAAAGCGCTGAATCACTCTTTACAAGTGGCCTTAGCAGTGAGCGTGAATATGCTGAAGCAAAAGAAGATTATCAAAAAGCATTGAACTCCGCTAACAAGGTAAAAGAACAAATTGCGATAAACGGAGGTGGGAACACCACTGCCAATGGCACTTACACCATAAAGGCACCAATAGCAGGATACGTGGTAGAGAAAAAAATCAACCAGGGAAGTTTTATCCGTACCGATAATAATGATAACCTGTTTACCGTAGGCGATGTAAAGGAAGTGTGGGTTTGGGTGAATGTATATGAAACGGATCTTGCAAAAGTGAAGGAAGGATATACAGCCAACGTAAGCACGCTTGCTTATCCGGAAAGAACTTTTAAAGGCGTGGTAGACAGGGTGGGTGAAGTGCTTGATCCTGTAACCAAAGTAATGAAGATAAGGGTAAACTTACCCAACGACAGCCTGCTGCTGAAACCCCAGATGTTTGCCAACATCGTTATCACCAATAAGGAAGGCAATAAAATGATTGCTGTTCCGGCATCTTCTTTAATCAGCAATAACGGAAAAGACTATGTAGTGATGTACCACGATACCTGTAAACTTGAGTTACGGGAAGTACAGGTAATGAAAACATTAGGGGAAAAAGCTTACATCTCATCAGGCCTGGCGGTAGGAGACAAAGTTATTTCTAAAAACGAGATACTGTTCTTTAATGCACTTAAGGAGTAAGCTCATCAGGTATGGGGTATGAGGTATGAGGTGAAAATACCTATCATGGTCTTTCTTCACGATACCCCGTATTACCTCATACCCCATACCTCATACCTGATAGCAATAACAAAACAAAGAAACCTGATCCTGTTGTGATAGGATCTCCCTCAATATGAATAAGCTCATTAAAAGCATCATCCATTTTTCACTGCGTCACCGGTATTTTGTTTTCTTTTTAACCGCAGTGATCGTTGCATTAGGTATATGGAGTTACTTAAACACTCCTATTGAAACCTTTCCTGATGTTACCAATACGCAGATAGTGATTATTGCGCAATGGCCCGGACGCAGCGCCGAGGAAGTAGAGAAGTTTGTAACCATCCCCCTGGAAACCGTTTTGAATTCGGTACAAAAAAAATCCAACCTCCGTACTACGTCAGCGTTTGGATTAAGCTATACCCGTATTATTTTTGATGATGATGTAGACGATGCTTTTGCACGCCAGCAAGTGTTAAGCAGGCTGGGAGGCGCTGATCTTCCCGATGGAGTAAAACCGGATGTGCAGCCGCCATATGGTCCTACAGGTGAAATTTTTCGTTATACCCTTTCCAGCAAAACGAAATCCATACGCGACCTCACCACCATTCAGAACTGGGTGTTAGACCGCCAGTTTAAATCTGTTCCCGGCATAGCAGATGTGAACAGCTTTGGCGGCGAAGAGAAAACTTTTGAAGTAAGTGTCAATCCCGAAATGCTCATCAAATACAACCTTACTTCGCTGGATGTATTTAATGCAGTTACAAAAAGTAATATCAATGTTGGTGGTGATGTTATTGAAAGAAACGGCCAGTCGTATCTTGTAAGAGGAATCGGATTGCTGAACGATGTTTCCGAGATTCAAAACATTATTGTAAGCAGGATAAATGGCGTTCCGTTATTAGTAAGAAATGTCGCCAATGTGGTGGAAGCCGGCAAACCCAGGCTGGGACAGGTTGCCCGTGATCAGCAGGAAGATGTACTTGAAGGCATCATCGTGATGCGCAAAGGCGAAAACCCCAGTGAAGTGCTGGAGCGCGTACGTGAGAAAATCGCTGACCTGAATAACAACATCTTACCAAAAGATGTAAAGATCAACACCTTTTATGATCGTACCAACCTGATGGACTTTGCGCAGGAAACAGTGATACATAACCTTATTGAAGGTATTGTGCTGGTAACACTGATCGTTCTGATATTTATGGCCGACTGGCGCACTACCTTAACCGTTAGTATCATCATTCCTTTATCACTGTTGTTCGCCTTTATCTGTATGCGCATAAAAGGCATGAGCGCCAACCTGCTGTCTATGGGAGCAGTGGATTTCGGTATCATAATAGATGGCGCCGTGGTAATGGTAGAGGGCTTG
>CAXTDO010000573.1:0-4793 GCA_964242315.1 uncultured Flavihumibacter sp. | reverse complement strand
TAAAAACCGAACCTGTAATAGGCAGGCGGGGTGTTTTATACTGGAATTATGATCCCGAACAACAAGAAAAATACAATCATGATATGCAGCAGTATCATTTTGAGTTACACCAGTTGCTAGAACGCTTTCCTGCGGATAAACTGTATATCCACCCCATTAAATTAAGTAAATGGAAAACGGAGTTACCGGAAGCATAAAATCTTTAGTCGGCAGTCAACAGTCGGCAGGGATACAAGAAGGCAGCGAGCAGTCAACAGCCAATAGAAGCAAAAGCTGTAAATGAGAAATTTAAATTTAGCCTTTCCGGTTATCAATGACTGCCGACTGCTGACTAATAACTCTGACTACCGACTAATGACTGTTGACTGCCAACTAATCTTCTTTTCTTTGCTGAATAAAAACGTTTTTCTTTATTTTCGCATCCCGGTTTACAAAACCAGATGGTAGCCATAGCTCAGTTGGTTAGAGCATCAGATTGTGATTCTGAGGGTCGTGGGTTCGAGCCCCATCATTCACCCTTCTTCCTCCCGGGACTTGCTTCCGGGATTTTTATTAGTGGTAGTGTATGTAAGTTTTTTTAACCACAGAGTACACAGAGGAGGAAATACAGAGGGCGCAGAGGAAACCCTCTGTGTTTCCTCCTCTGTGTACTCTGTGGTTAAAAAGGTCCTGACGTCTCCCTAATCCCTTGTTAATTGGAATTTTGACGCAACAACTAAATGCATTTATTCGTTATTTTTACTTAAATGTCAAAAGTAATAGAATATATGTTTAGTAAAAGAATCTTACCCATTTTGTTTTTACTGTTGGGATGTGGTGTTTTCATTGCATTTCGAACATTTGGCAAGGTTGAAAATCCGCCTACCAAGTATGAAAAAATTCTTCAGAACGTAGGGAAAATGCTGTCCCAGATGCATTATAGCCCTAAAGATATCAATGATAAGTTTTCCAAAGAAGTTTATAACAAGTACCTGGAATTTGTAGATCCCAGTAAAAATATCTTGTTACAGTCTGACGAAAACAACCTGAGAAAATACGAAACTACTATTGATGATGAGATTTTAGGCGCTCCTATTCAGTTTGTTCCGGCCGTTACAGATATCATTAAGAAAAGAATGGCTGAAACGGAAACGATCTACAAAAATCTGCTTGCACATCCTTTCGACTTCAACAAGGATGAGAATGTAGTACTCGATCGTGAAAAATTAACTTTTCCAAAAACAGAAGCGGAAAGAATTGAATCATGGAGAAAGTTTCTTAAATATAAGGTGCTCGAAAGATATGTTGATCTATTGAGTGTTGAAGAGAAAAGTAAAAGTAAGAAAGATTATACTGCTAAAACCAATGAACAACTGGAAAAAGAGGCCCGCGAAAAAGTATTGAAAATGATGGACAGGTACTTTAACCGGATCAGGGTTACGGTAAGTGATGACGATAGGTTCAACAGGTTTGTAGACTTTATCGCAAATTCAATGGATCCTCATTCCAACTTTTTCCCTCCTGTAGATAGCCGGCAGTTTTCCGAAGAAGTAAGCGGGCATTTTTTTGGAATTGGAGCATCGCTACGTTTAGAGGATAATGCTATAAAAATTGTGATGGTGGTGGCCGGAAGTCCTGCCTCTAAATCAGGCGATATTCAGCCTGGTGATATTATTACAAAAGTTGCACAGGGAAATGAAGAAGCTGTTGATCTTGCCGGGTTTGAAGTAGTGGATGCTGTAAAGTTGATTCGTGGCACAAAAGGCACTGAAGTAAAACTGACTCTCAAAAAATCGGATGGTGCGCTAAAGGTGGTTTCATTAATTCGCGATGACATCGTTTTGGAAGATTCGTATGCCCGTAGTTTAATAGTTGATAACGGTAAATCGAAAATCGGCTATATCAATCTTCCCGGATTTTATCACGACTTTGCCAATCCGCAAGCGCCGCGCTCTTTTGATGATGTTAGAAAAGAGATAATAAAGTTAAAAGCCGACAAGGTAGACGGTATTATTCTTGACCTGCGTTATAATGGTGGCGGGGCATTAACAGATGTTATTGATATGGCCGGTTTATTTATTGAAGACGGCCCTATTGTACAGGTCAAGTCGCGCGATGGAAAACCGAGCCTTTTAATGGATCACGATAAGTCTGTATTATACGACGGCCCGTTAGAAGTAATGGTAAATGAGATGAGTGCTTCGGCTTCAGAAATTTTCGCTGCTGCCATACAGGATTACAAACGTGGTATTATTATAGGCAGCACTTCTACGTATGGTAAGGGAACAGTTCAGCAGGCTATCGATCTTGAGAGAATATTAGGTAAGTCTATAGGCATGAATAGCGATCTCGGTGCGTTAAAGGTAACCTTGTCAAAATATTATCGCATTAACGGAGGTTCTACCCAGTTGAAGGGTGTTCACTCAGATATTGTATTACCTGATGAATTTGAAAATATTAAAATACGTGAAAAAGACGATCCCGATGCATTACCCTGGGATACCGTTAAACGTGCTCCTTATACAACCTGGAAGCCGAACTATGATCTTCAAGCTATTGAAAGCGCAAGCAATGTAAGAATAAGCAACAATGATGTGTTTAATCTGATAAAGAAGAATGCGGCGTGGTTGGCAAAACAAAATGATAAAACTTATTCTCTAAAGCTTGATAAATACCGCGACGAAATAAAGCAGATCAACTCTATAAATAAAGAATTGGATACACTTGTAAGTAAATTGCCTAAGGGTGTAAATATACGTTCGCTTACCGGAGAGGAAAACAAATATGCGTCAGACAAAAACAAAGAAGAAAGTACGACAGCATGGAAAAAACGCCTCATGAACGATATCTACCTTAATGAAGCTATCAACGTAATGAACGACATGTCTACTGCTCAAAAACTAGCAGTGGCCCCTTCTAAGAACTAATTTGTAGTAATGTACTTAAATAATGAAAAAGCCGGAAAATTTCCGGCTTTTTTTATGTCAATAATGTCCTTGTTTTCTTATGTAGGTTAGAACGATGCGCTTTAATTAAATAATATCCATAGCCTTTACAAATGAGGTACACATAATCGGCAGGATAAGGGTTAAGTAAGAGAAGTGAAGATTGATTGCGAGTAGGAAAGCAGCGGTAGAAGCTAAAAATATAATCCAGGCTAACGAGGTGTTTTTCTTTTCAGTCTGCATGTTGCTATAATTTGTGCGAAAATAAGTTAAAAAACAAGATAGTGATTGATTTGAATGAAAAAATCTGCTGCATTTAAAGGCAAATGTTGATGCCGGAAGACTGTCCCACTCTTAACGTTCGCTCCTGTTAAAAAGGTCAAACGCTTACTATTCATCCCGTTACCAGCTCAACCTTCAAAATTTCTTAAGCAAAAATTCAGAGAAAAGCAATCAAGCCACACACACGTACGATGCATCATCCTGCACCGCTTACCAGTGTAACTTTTACACATAGCATCGTTTTTTGTACTACTTTCGCCGCTGTCCAAATCACTTTTGAATGACTACACATTTTTATCTACGCTATTACACAAAGATGGGTGAATCCCTCAGCTTACACCAGTATGTGGAAGAATCGGGCAGGAAAATAACAGAAGACACTGTTACGATGCATTACCTCAATAACGAATTTTGGCATACGGCAATTGATATTCAGCCAGGAAAGGGCCTCAAACTAAAATACCATTATTCGCTTAGCACAGCAACCGGAGATCTGATACCTGAAGGAGAGCACAGCAGAATTATTAATCTAAGCAAACCCACCACCGACACTATTGGATGCATTGATGCCTGGAACTTTGAAGGCGCCTATGAAAATGCTTTTTTCACTTCACCTTTTCAGCAAGTGCTGCTGGCGGATCGCATTACGAAGATCAAATCAAAAGCGGTTAAAGAGTTCACCCATATATTTAAAGTTAAAGCGCCCTTATTAGATAAAAATGAAGTGCTTTGTATTACCGGCAGCTCACCTGTTTTTGGCGACTGGAAAAAAGACGAGGTACAACTGCTCTCTCTTGAAGAAAACTGGTGGACCTTAAAAATAAACATCCCCAGCGAAAGTTTTCCCGTTCAATACAAATATGGCATTTACAACACTAAGGAAAAGCAATGCGGAATATTGGAAGGAAACGAGAACCGTTATTTACATGGAAATGTTTCTCATCATTCCTTAACTATTATTCATGATGGTTTTGTAAGATTTCCCAATAACACCTGGAAAGGCGCTGGTACGGCAATACCTGTTTTTAGTCTGAAAAGCCGTAATAGTTTCGGCGTAGGTGAGTTTACCGACCTTTTGCCATTAGCCGACTGGGCCAAAAATGTCGGATTAAAACTCATCCAGATCTTACCGGTAAATGATACCACTGCAACACATACTAACGCAGACTCCTATCCTTATGCAGCCATATCAGCGTTCGCGTTGCATCCGATTTATATCAATCTTGAAAAAGTTGCAGGTAAGAAACATGCCGGCATATTGAAATCTTTAAAGAAAAAACAAAAAGAGCTGAACGACTCTCCGGTACTGGATTATGAACAGGTAATGCAGTTGAAACTTGCCACGCTTAAAGAACTTTTTCTGGCTCAGAAAGAAGCGTATCTCGATGATCCGTTATTTTATGAATTTTATCAAAAAAACAGGGATTGGCTGGTTCCTTACGCAGCATTTTGTTACCTGAGAGATAAATACGGTACTGCGGATAGCAGCCAGTGGAAACTTTACAAGGACTATGACAAAGCGGCTATCGAAAAGTTTGTATCCCCGAAAGCTAAACACTACGATGAGATATTCCTGCAGTATTTCAT
>CAXTDO010000572.1:0-4828 GCA_964242315.1 uncultured Flavihumibacter sp. | reverse complement strand
GGTTTGTGAAGTATAGCCAATATAAGTTATAGCTAACTGGCGGGCGGTTGGGGTTAACCTTACCGTGAAGTTTCCCGATACATCTGTTACAGTGCTCACGCCACTACCAACAACGTAAATAGTAGCGCCTGACAAAGGTTCTCCCTTATCATCCTGAACTTTTCCCGTAATGGTTCGATCTTGAGCAAGAGCATAACTAAATGCTGCGACCGTAAATAATAGAAATAATAGAAGCCTTCTCATGACAGTTAATTTTGGTTAGAATGTTAATTTAAAGTTATTGCAGCAGGGGAATTTCGCAATATTCGCATTTTTTACAATGCTCCAGTTAAAAAGTTTAACATATAATAATTTTACATTTATAAATGTTAGTTAGCGACTGCAATGTGAGCATATGATTTTGAACTTCAAACTTTACGATCAATCAAATTTTGTTGCTTCATCCGTGCACCCTGCTTTCTGACGATTAAGCTAAGCGCATATTAAACTATGTTTAAATTGCTACGCTTTGCATGAAATAAAGAGAGTCAGTTGCTGTAACACAGGACAGCACAGGATAATTAATATAGTATAATTAAATAGTTTTATTGATTAATATTGCAGTCAAACCAGAGCAATCCTAATTGTTGTTATATGAGAAAAAATCTACGCTATCTCATTTACCGTTTTTATAAATCACTTCGGCCCGATATATTTTCATTAAAAGACGTAGTAGCATATACCTCATATACATTTATATTTTTAAGGATTATCCAAACCGATATCAAAAAGTTTGATATGCCCGGGAAGCCTTATTAAACTCAGTGATGATGTGGAGATTTGTTCAGTTATCCGGCACCCTGGTGTAATTTTTAATTGATAGCTTTTCATTTACATTTTTATCTGCTATGGGAAGATTTATAAGGATAGGTTTGTACTTTTTAGCATTATTAGTTCTGTTCACTCAATGCCGAAAAAAGGCATTCAATGAATATTACGGCCGCCCACCCGGACTGGCTCAACCCATCTACCAGCAACTTGTTGCTAAAGGAAATTTTACTAACCTGCTTGCCTGTATCGATAAGGCCGGATACAAAGACATCTTAGCTGCTGCCGGATACTGGACTATGTTCGCCGCAAATGATTCTGCTTTCAAAAATTTTTTTTCAACACGTGGTATTGCAGGCATATCACAACTCGACTCAGGAACTGCAAAACAAATAGTAACCTACTCCCTTGTTTACAATGCTTTCATGAAGGCCAGGCTTGGCGACTTTCAGTCTGCAACAGGCTGGGTGCCTAACCAGTCATTCAAACGCAGAACCGCTTATTATACAGGTTTCTATACCGACGTAGATGTAAATAATAAAAAGTTTAAAGCGCTGGCATCTAACCGCAACGCAGGTTTTGTGCTGGGTGATAATAACAACAAGTACATACCTTACTTTGTAAGTAATTATGTTAGCGGCAGCGGCCTGTCTGCGTCTGATTATAATTATTTCTACCCCACGTCAGCTTACACAGGATTTAATGTGATGGACGCGGCCGTAACCAACCAGGATATTGTAGCGGAGAATGGCTATATCCATGAAGTAAACAAGGTGCTGCTGCCTTTACCCAATATTGATGAATACCTTGCCTCCAACGCTCAGTACAGCGAATTTAAAAAGCTGTTTGATAAATATATGGTTCAGTTTGTTTTGAACTCCGATGCTACCACCCGCTATAAAATATTAACCGGCATCGATTCCAATGTATACATTAAATTGTTTAACCAGGCTCTGGCCTTTTCACCGAACAACGAAAATTATCTGAAGCTTCAGGATAACGACGGCCAGTCTAATGGATGGACCATGTTCGTTCCTAAAAATGACGTGTTGCTTTCTTACATAAATGCCGTACTACTGGAGAATTATAAGTCACTTGACCAAATGCCTTTACAGATCATCATTGACTTTTTAAATGCACACATGTGGCAGTCGTCCGTATGGCCGAGTAAATTTGCAACCACCAATAATTTTCAGGCGGAACCGGCCAGGTTTGATATTAATACCGATATCATTGATAAAAAAATACTGAGTAACGGCATCTTTTACGGCACGGGTAAAGTGCAGGCTGCCAATGTTTTTACTACAGTATACGGAAGGCCCTATTTAGATCCAAAGTATTTACTGATGACCAGAGCGCTGGATCAGAGTATCAGGTACAATATTACCGTTCCATCTCTGAAGTATACCATTTTCATGATGTCTGATTCATTATTGCGCGCAAGAGGATACGATTACAGTTCGGTGTTAAGCGCATGGACATATACGTTACCCGGAACTACCACGCTCACCAGCGGTAACGCCCCGAGAGACAACCTGCAGCGGATACTGGCTACCCAGGTAGCACATACGCCCGCCGGTGAACTGGACAACATCTCCGGATCAGGAATCGTTGAAACCTTCAACGGTGAATATATAAAATACAATGCAGGCACGATTGAGTCAGCGGGTACGCATAACAATGGAACCACGCCTTATGCCGCACGTGTTACAGCTACAAAAAAATCTTCTAACGGCACCGTGTACTACCTGAACGACCTGCTTGTTTTTGATACTACCAGTATTGGCAACACCATTACCACGCTCGGCAAAGCAACCACTTCTCCGTTTAATTATTTTTACCAGTTATTAAGCAATTCATCACTTTACAGTACGGCGCCGGCATCAAAGGCAACAGAGATCACTGGGCTTACACCCGGTGTTTTTTACACGGCATTTATCCCAAATAATACAGCCATACAGGCGGCAGCTAACGCCGGTTTACTTCCTAAAGCAGCCAACGGTTTGCCCAACTTTGTCCCGGCTACCCAGTTGGAGAGAGAACTGGTAAACAATTTTATATTGTATCATTTTATAAATAAAACTACCGTAGTACCCGATGGCAAAAAAACGGGAAACTTTGAAACGTTGTATAAAAAAATAAGCGGCGATCCCGGAACACTGGTTGTTAACAACACGCTGAATGCAATGCAGATAAGAGATAATATGAACCGCACGGCAAATGTCATTATTGCAAACAGTAATAATCTGGCAAGCCGCTGTGTAATTCATCTTGTTGATAATTATTTACAGTATAACCCTAATTAGGTATCAGGTATGAGGAAGAAGAAGAAGTATACTGCAACTAGGTATCTTTCCTCCTGATGGCTGACAGCTTGATAATAGGCAATCATCATTACAATCACATAAGCATATGAAAAATATTTACCGGCGCCTTCTTTTTCCTGTTGCTTTTTTTGTGTCATTTTATTGCGGCGATGCTTCCGCCCAGGACGCCGGCTTTATTATCAGGGGTAAGATTACTGATAAAAAAGACAAGTCGCCTATCATGCATGTTTCCGTAGCTGAAATAGATGCCGATAAACGTATCATAAAAGGGGTAACTACCGATATTGACGGCAACTATGCTTTAAAAATTTCTAATCCAAAAAATAAAATCACCTTTTCTTATATAGGCTTTAAATCCATCACTGAACCGATCAATGGGCGTACGAGCATTAACATAAATCTTGAGCAGGGCGGCAAGGATATGGAAGAAGTGGTGGTAGTATCGGGCCGCAGAACCAATAATGGCAACCTGGCTGTAGCAGACAAAGACCTCACCATTGCGGCTGCAAAGATCAATGCAAAGGATCTTGAAGAAATGGCCGCCACTTCCATAGACCAGGCGCTACAGGGGCGTTTATCCGGAGTAGACATTACTGCCAACTCCGGTGATCCCGGAGCAGGAATGTCTATACGAATCAGGGGAACATCCTCCATCAACGCCGGCACCAACCCTTTGATAGTTGTGGACGGACTGCCCTACGAAACGCAAATACCTTCCGACTTTAACTTCGGCACCGCCGATGATCAGGGTTATGCTTCGCTGCTTAATATTGCGCCATCAGATATCAAAGAGATCTCCGTACTAAAAGACGCCGCCGCCACAGCAATGTGGGGCTCCAGGGCTGCTAATGGTGTACTGATCATCACTACCAAAAGAGGAACAACCGGTAAACCTACCTTAACTTATACTTTTAAGACGAGTATTTCGAAACAACCCAAATCCATTCCCAGGCTTAACGGTGACCAGTATTCTAATTTAATTCCTGAAGAATATATGAACCGCACGGGCACTCCTTTGAATACGCAGGCAGTAAAAGAATTTGCATACGACCCCAACGACCCTTATTACTATAACAACTACGGCCAGAATACCGACTGGCTGAAAGCCGTTACACAACTGGGCATTATAAACGACCACAATTTATCTATGAACGGCGGAGGTGATAAAGCTGCCTATTTCGCTTCACTGGGTTATCTTAATCAGCGCGGCACCACCATTGGCACCAACCTAACCCGCATCACTACCAGAATCAACCTCGACTATAATGTATCCGACAAAATAAAATTCAGGACAGATATAGCCTATACCTATTCAGACAACCCAAAGAATTTTTCTCCCAGCTCGGCAAGCGGACTTACCGGCTCGCAGGAAACAGCCTATGATATCAGGAACGTGGCTTTGAACAAGATGCCCAATATGAGCATTTATGAATATAACGAACAGGGCATCCTTACTCCCAATTATTTTTCACCCGCATCTAATATCCAGGGACAGTACCCGATAACATACAACCCGGTGGCGATGTCGGCAACTGCCAAAAACAGGGTGCTCACCAATCGCATAACACCTCACTTCAACCTGCAATACGATATCATACCCGATGTGTTAGTGGCTACTTCCGACGTGCAGTTCGACATTAATAATACGAAGAATAAAACCTTTCTGCCACAGATAGCAACCGGCCGGCCAACAA
>CAXTDO010000571.1:0-4829 GCA_964242315.1 uncultured Flavihumibacter sp. | reverse complement strand
GCCCGAACCGCTAACATGAGGCTTTATGCTATTGGGACTTTGACCGACAAACATCAGCTAAAAGCAAAGCCAGTCTTCAGTTAAGCTTGACCAGCATTTTTGAACTTTAGTACAAACAATGAACTTTTAATTATAAATTTAACATCGATTGTGGGCGGACGTAAGATAATATCCTAACAGCATAAAGCCTTTAACCTCAGTCTGCGAAATAACTAAATAAGAGCTCTGAAAATCGTTTAAACGGTTACACCTCTCCGTCACCTGTCCGTGACATTTTAATTTGATCTTAGCTTTTTCACAGCCTGTCGTTAGCTGCAATTAAAAAGCGACCTAAGACATAAAAACCGGACAAGACTCAAATCAATATGGATGCGTCTAATAAACTTGAACAATTTTATTATGAAGCGAAAGGTAACAAATGGTTTCGATACTTCACCGTTTTTTGCCGAGTAGTTTTGGCTTTGGCATTCGTGATATCTGGTATTGTAAAAATTAAGGGAGAACGATTTGCTGCCGGTTTATCTTCAAATCATCCATTGGAACATTATTTTGATGCGTTATACCAAACAGGGTACTATTACACATTTATCTTGCTTGCACAGGTGATAATTCCTATTTTGTTACTAATTCCACAAACAGCACTCATTGGTGCACTGATGTATTTTCCAATAATCCTAAATATTTGCATACTGACTTTGCTGTCCGATTTGAAGGCACTCGTGCCGCATCATTTATGTTATTTGCTAATTTATATTTATTGTGCTGGGATTACAACCGTATAAAATATATTTATCGTTGAAACAAGTTAAAGAGAATGGAGACTTAGGGGAAAAGCCAATGAGCAAAAAATTTCATTTCTTATTTTTCGGAGGTGTTTTGGTGATGATAGCGGCAGTAATAGTTATAAACATATATTTATATGAAATTCGACCTGGAAATTCCCAGAGGAATGTACAAATGGATGTTTAGGTAGCAAGTATCCGAAAGCTTGCGAAGAATTTTGTGATTGTATTCATAACCAAGGCAAACCGCTTGAAAAATGTTTGGATGCGTATAAACAGGCAAAAGAAAGAGAAAAAAAGGATAGGTTAAGTACGCCGACCTACAAATAAACTGCCGCTAACAAACCGCTTACCGTTATTGGTGCAGGAAGTTGGAGCAATCAACAGCAGCTCATTATTGTGCTTTTGTTCGGGCTTGAAGTTCTTTGTTCAGCTTTAGTTTTATACATTTACATCTGTTCGCCGTTGGCTGAAAGTTCGGCTGAAGGAACATGAAATACCCAACAACGGTTAGCAGGCATTCTTTGCCTGCAAGCGTAGTTCGACACCCTAATAAACTTTAACGGACAAAAGACTACTAATTAATAAATATACCAGATGAGAAAATTAATATTCTTTATGCACACTTCCCTTGATGGTTTTGTAGCAGGACTTAACGGAGAAATGGATTGGATAAATGTGGATGACACAATTTTTGACTTTGTTGCAACAATGACAGATCAGGCTGACACCGCACTCTATGGGCGAGTAACTTATGAAATGATGCAAAGCTATTGGCCAAAAGCAGGTGAACAACTAAACGCAACAAAACACGACAAAGAGCATTCAACTTGGTACAACAATGTTTCAAAAGTTGTATTATCTAAAACTATTAAAGAAACTGGACTTCATAATACCAAAGTTATTGGCGACCAACTTTCGGACAACATTAATAAATTAAAGCAACAGGACGGAAAAAATATTTTAATATTTGGAAGTCCTGGTGCTTCACAATCGTTATTAAATCAAGGACTAATTGACGAGTTCTGGCTCTTTGTTAATCCAATTATATTAGGACAAGGAATGCCGCTATTTAAAGATATAACTGGCACTACTAAATTAAAACTTGTAGAGTCCAAAACTTTTGCATGTGGCGTGATTGCACTTCATTACGAAAAATTTTAAACAAATCGACCGTTAATAAAACGCCCGCAGGCAACAAATAAAACTTCGTCGGGTGTATAGCATCAACGGTGAAGTCAATGTTGTAGTGAACCGCACGGTAGTCATCTTTATGTATGGGTATTTCGTTTTTGCTTTTTTAGGTAAAGCTTTCTTTTGGTCTGAGTTGTACTGGAAAGACGAGGTCTTGAGAGAAGGTTTTATTCAATTTCGTTTTACTTTAAAAATATTATTAACTGGTTTTGGTGGTTCTGTCAGGTTATGGTAGTTGGGCGTTGATAATGATAGCACTCTCTGCACCTTTGAACTGTTGCTGCATATAGTTCTTTATTTGACCTTATGGTGCTGACAGCTAAAGTTAAATTTCAGCTGCATTTCGGTCATAAGCATTAACTAATACATTTAGGCTAATAACGACACTTACACATGGGTACAGTTACCAAACAAAAAAGTTATAGATCTGCCCAGAAAAACTCGAAAAATAAGAAAAAGAGAAGGATAATGACAGCCATCGCAACAATGGATTTTATAATAGAATGTCTTCCAATACTAAAACCGGCAATTGCAAATGATAATGCAGGGAGCCAAACCCATGATAATTTTATCATTCCGGTTTCACTAATATCTCTTTCACTCCAAATATAAATTACAAACATTTGGGCAAAAGAATAAATTAAAGCGACTAAATAAAATCCACGCAATTGTGTTCTTTGAAGTTTGGCAGCTCCGCTTTTGGATGCTTCAATATAATTATTCTGTAAGGTATTTAAAGGAGGCAACTTGTTTAATCCGATTTTTTTGAAAGATTGGGCTTCCTCTAAATCTTTTCCATATAAATTATAACTACTATCATTTTTTCTATTTGACCATTCAATAGCCCGGACCAGTAACCTTGTATGGAACTTTACCCATTCCAAATCTTTATTTATTGTCTCCATAAGACGATCAAAAGACTTACTAAAGTCATCTGTATAACGAAAAGCCAACCAATTAATTCTTGCTATACTATTACTTGTATTTAACTTTTGATCAAATTCCCTGTGTAGAATTGGGATTATTCTTTTATTAAGGTTTTCTGCGGTGACTAACTCGTCAATGCAAGTTTTGGAGTTAAAGTAGTCAGGAGATAATATACATATAAAGGTGGATGTCCCTTCAATTGCATGGGAAATTTCATCCCACCACTTAGACGAATATGGTATATCTTCCCAATCAACCCATACGTCATTGTTAGCTTTTGTTAAAGCTTTATTCAGAGAATCAACAAATATCGAATCTTTACGTGAGTATGAAATAAAGACATCCGATAGAAGCATTTCAAAATATATTTATTGTTTACCGGCTAACATCTTAAAAAATGAATTTACGACTTAACCATGCTTCTTGTGAAAATAAAAACAAAGCATTATATTTATAGATATGCAATAAGCTGCTTAATCTATAGTGTAATTTTTGAGTGATGCAAGTCGAATAGTACTAACTAATGGATGATTATATCAGGGGAGCCATTAACATGAGTATATTTAAAATAATTTTGATCGTTATGTTTTCAGCTACGCTACCTACGTCATGCACGCAAAAAAGCGACACTGTAAGGCTTACAGCAAAAGAGTGGAAGGTTGGAACCGTTACAATTGGAATGAAGGAAAAATATATACCGGAAGATACGCTGCTTTCAGGCGAAATTAAAAAGGCTTTTATGGGTCGTGTGTATAAATTTAATGAAGATGGAAGTTTCGCTGTTGCATCGGGTGAGAAGTCCTTTAACGGGAAATGGAATTTTGGAAAGACGGATACTGTCCTCCTTTGGCATGATATGGGATATGAAGGAATTAATTTGATTGTTCTTCGAAGCGCTGAAAATTCGCATGAAGAAGTATGGTACCCGATTAACGGAACATCAATCTTTGTAAATTACACTCATGAAACAAAAGATGACATGATCCAGGTGTCTTTAGTACCAACTCCAATAGAAGGCGGAACTGTAAATCTATACCTATCTTCAAAAAAGGAGTAATATCTTTCGTCAATTTTTACAGCACATCTTTTCAATCTAAAGTAACAAAACCACGACCAACAACCAGGCAGACAATTAAAGAATTAACAAAATGAAAAGCATATGCGAATCTTTGATTATGACGACGACAGAAGAACTGCTTATAACAAAACTATTTGCAATAGCATGGCGCGATGGATGAGCAATCGGTTGCATCTTTAATGAACATTTGTTCCGGACGAACGAAATTCTAATTCTCACTTCGGCAATGCTTTACCATTGGCTGCAAGCTTATTAGACAGCATATATTAAACAAATGAATAACAAACCTCTAATAAGACAATTAGCATCTTTGCTGATTTTCGTTTTCTTCTGGCCTACTTTAATGCTCTTTATTTCCGGTGACTGGCTTTGGCTCGAATGTTGGCTTTTCGAAGGTTGGTTTGTTTTGACAATAGGTATAATTGGAGTTTATTTATACCTTAATGACCCCGGATTATTAGGTGAAAGGTTTAGAAAAAATGGGTCTGGAAATCAAAAGACCTGGGACAAATACTTTATAATTTCATTGCGAGTTAGCTGCATAATATGGTTTATCATTATGCCATTAGATGTAAAGAGATTTAGCTGGTCAGCAAACTTTCCACTGTTTCTTGAATTACCTGGAATTACCCTATTGCTTATTGCATCAATATTTCTTTTTCTTTCATTCAGAGACAATACATTTCTTTCGCCACATGTTCGCATTCAAGTAGAAAGAAAGCATCAATTGGTGACTCATGGTGTTTACCGCATCGTTCGTCATCCAATGTATTTTAGCCTACTATTAATTTTTATTGGCATACCGCTATTATTACATTCTTATGTTGGCTTGACACTTGGTGTAATGA
>CAXTDO010000570.1:0-4837 GCA_964242315.1 uncultured Flavihumibacter sp. | reverse complement strand
CTGCTGAAGATATAGAAATTATGGAAGCATTACGCGGCCAGACAGATGCCGGATTCAGGGTGGATGCCAATGCGGGGTGGACTATTGAAGAAGCCCTGAAAATTATTCCGCGTCTTAAAGAGTTGGGTGTTGAGCTGGTAGAGCAGCCGCTGGCAAAAGATAATTGGGAAGGAATGAAAGTATTATATCATCAATCGGTGTTGCCATTGATAGCTGATGAAAGCTGTGTAGCAGAATCTGATGTGGAAAAATGTCACAGGCACTTTCATGGCATCAATATCAAACTTACGAAGTGCAGTGGCATCACTCCGGCGCGCAGGATGATTATCAAAGCAAGGGAGATGGAGATGCTTGTTATGATAGGAAGTATGAATGAAAATACTATTGGCTCGGCAGCTATCGGTCATCTGGCCCCACTCGCAGACTATCTTGACATGGACGGGCCGTTGTTGCTGCAGGAAGACCTTGCTACAGGGATAGGTTTTGACAGTGCCGGAAGGATTATCTACTCAGGCAAGCCCGGACTTGGGATTGAGTACAAAGGATTATTTTCGAAGCAAACATCATAATGGAATTAATCCAAAGAGCATAGCATCTTTGCGCTCCCCGGGTTCCTGCCTCTGCGGTTAAAAACACTATCAACTTTTTGGGGGATTAAAATTTGCATGCTGTGTTGCTACGTTAGTCCAATCAACTAACTCAACATATGATTGTAAATTATACTACTAAAGGATGGGACGTGATCACACAACGTTCGCATGGCTTGCTGGCGATGCAGTTGGGAATGGAATGGAAACAGTCGGAACGACCCGAACGATGGGCAGAGACGTTACTTGCAATTGCTGAACATGACGATGCTGAAGTAGAACTGGACGGTGAAGAATTGCTAACGTCCCAGGGCGGACCCCTTAATTTCGACATGAAAGCGTTTGAATTAGAACACTGCCAAAAGCTATACAATCTCTCAATCACCAAAAGCAGGTATATATCGCTTTTAACCTCCTTACACATGGACTTTCTTTACCGGGACTTTGCAAAGAAAGACCCTGCTGCTAAAAATTTTCTAAAACAGCAACACCTGAGGCAGGCAAAATGGAGAAAAGAATTAAACATGTCGGTAGAGCAGGTAAAAACTATTTATTCTTTGCTTGAATGGTGCGATGCATTTTCGCTCATTATATGTCAGGAGTTGATCCAGTCTGAGCAACGGTCGATCGAGATCAGCCAGGGACCTGATGATATAAAATACCAATTGTATTCTCTTGGTGAAAATATGCTAACCGTGATACCGTGGCCTTTTCAATCCAGGTCATTCACCGTCCATCATGAATCGCGTTTAATAACTAAAATGAAATTCAGTTCCTCGGCAGACTTCAGAAAACATTTCGAAGAAGCGAAGGTTACTGAGAAGTCCTGGAAGTTGGTAAAAGCAGGTGTGCCGGGAAAAATAAAGAAAGTGTGATTTAATGATTAGTTATTAATGATTAATTATTAACAGATGGTGGTTAACTAGACAGGTTTTAAAAAAAGTTAAATTTTGACCTGGCAATTTGAATTAAAGGCAACTTACCGTCAATAATTTAATGATTAATTATTAATGACTAGTTATTAACGGGCAGTGGTTGACCAGACAGGTTTTAAAAAAATTACATTTTGACCTGGCAACTTGAATTAAAGGCAACTTGCCTTTAATAATTAATCATTAATCATTAATTTATAGAGTTTTCCATCGGCTTTTGTCATTATATACAATTCCCCTGAAGCGTCTTTACCAAAGTGCAGGTCTACACGTTGGCTGCCGCAAAACTGCTCCAATGATTTTGAAATGCCATCAACAGCAACCCTCCATTCTTTTACAACTGCCTGTTTGCCTTGCTTCATATCTGCAAGGTCAAAATAAAACAACCTGCCCCTGAGTATATCACCAAATAAATACTTGCCCTTTAATTCAGGAATTGTATTACCGGTATATTCAAATCCGCCACAGATGGCATTACCTTCATCATGATCGTATTGTGCCACTGGATAAGTAATATGGTAGCTGCTATCATCGGGTGGTAATGGGAACACTTTGTTCAGGTTGCCAGAAGGATTTACAAGGAAATTACCTTCTCTGATTGGCCATCCATAGTCATGGCCTTTCCGTATTAAATTCACCGATTCGATATTTCCGTGCCCGATATTGCAAGCGAGCATTTGGTTTGCCCGGGTCCAGTTGATGCGGTGGGGATTTCGAAAGCCATAAGCATAAATTTCGCCCAACTTTTTGTTGTCTGTTGCAAATGGATTTTGTGGAGGAATACCGTACTGTTTGTTAGCGCTGTTGCTACCGGTAGGGTTTATGCGAAGTATAGTGCCCCAAACCTTTTCAGGGCTATGATCCAGGAATGGATAACCATGTTCTACGCTGCCACCATCACCGATGCCTATAAATAACAATCCATAATCTTCGTCACCGGATTTCGCATATGGATTAAAGGTAATTTCCTGCATGCCGTGGTTAACAGCTACCATATTTACCCGTAAAAGTTGTCTGCCTGTTCCCGAAAACGTAGCAGCGCCAGGATCGGTCACCTTCCATTCGGTTAGTACCCATTGAAGCGTGACCTTGATCGAGTCTTCGTAGCTAAAGTCTGCTTTTGCCGAACCGCCGGGCTCACTGTGTGTCGTATACAGCAGTCCGTTAGTAGCAAATTGCGGATGAAAAGCAAAGCTTCCGAAACCGGTTGCCAATCCCGGATGATCGATGAACGAAGGCTTCAACGTAGCAAGGTCCATATAAACAGACGGCTTGTTGCCATTCAATTTATACAGCTTGCCTCTGTTGTCTGCAACAAATGACACATTCGTACCGGGTTGAAAATCCAGTTTGGTGATCCTTGCCAGTGGTAATTTGTCACTATCGCTGGAGGGTGGAAACTGAGTGATCAGTTGCATGTTAATCACCAGATTTGAAAGTTTTATAGATTCAGGAATAGGATTGGATAATTCTTTAGCCATTACATTGTCTGTTTTATAACCCTGCGTCTTCTGCGTACTTAAAAAAATAACCAGCGCATCCAATTCATTATCGGTAAGTGATGAAAAAGATGGCATCAACGTTCTGTATTTTTTAAACAATTGTTGTGCACGGTCATCTTTAGAGTTGATAGCCTTCTGCGGATTTTTAATAAAACGTTTAATCCAGGTAGCGGAGGCATGAGATGTTAATCCACCTAGTTGCGGGCCAATGCCATCCTGCCTGAAGTTATGACAACCCGTGCAAAATTTATTAAAGGTAGCTTCGCCTTTTGCAATCATTGCAGTGTCGGTAAAGCCGGAACGGTTGTCGGCCGACATTACTTTACTGAAAGTATGGCAATACAACAGTATTGCAACCGTAGTGGTAACGAACAGGATTTCCTTTTTCATATATCTAATGTGAAATTAGTCCAAATCTAAAACTTTACAGACTAAAGCAGACACCGACCTCCACTTTCGAAGATAGACATGCCATCAGTTTTGCTGATATGTTCAAAAAAATTCTTCCGTATCTTTAAATACCCATGACAATTTCCTGACGCTAACTTTAATTGAAATATGAAAAAATATTCCCGTAGTGTTTTTCTAAAAAATATTGCTGCCTTGCTTGCAGTCAGTACCGCCGGAAATGCGTTTGATCTGAAAAAATATAAACCGCTGCTTTCATTCTCTACATTGGGTTGCCCTGACTGGACATTCGAAAAGATTGTAACTTTTGCCAAACAAAATGGCTACGACGGTTTGGAGATACGCGGCATTCAACGTCAACTCGATTTATCTAAATGTGCTGAATTCAGCAGTCCGGTCAGGATTGCTGCTACCACAAAATTGGTAAAAGACAATGGGCTGAAGTTTGTTAACCTCGGCGCTTCCACAAATCTGCATAGCAACAATACGGCAGAAAGAAAAAAAAATTTAGATGAAGCTAAACATTTTATAGACTTAGCTAATAAATTGACCTGCAAATATATCCGGGTGTTTCCCAACATTTTTCCGAAAGACCAGGAGCGAAACGCCACCATAGATCTTATTACAAAAGGCCTGCTCGAACTGGGTGACTATGCGAAAGGTTCTACCGTAACAGTACTAATGGAAACCCATGGAGAAGTGGTTAAGAGCGATGATATTGCTACCATCATGAAGAATGCATCGCATGAACACGTAGGCCTTGTTTGGGATATTGTAAACATGTGGTCTGTAACAAAAGAGCCGCCATCACTGGTGTATCCTAAATTAAAAAAATATATCCACCACTCTCATATCAAAGACCTAAAGCTTATAGATGGAAAAGAAGCGTATACGTTGCTGGGCAAAGGTGAGGCTCCTGTATTTGAAGGCATTGACGCGTTAGTAAAAGACAACTACAAAGGCTACTTTAGTTTCGAATGGGAAAAGCTTTGGCACCCGGAGATCGCAGAGCCGGAGGTAGCGATCGGAGATTATCCGAAAGCGATGGCGGAGCATTTTAAGAATGGCTAGTTACGTGTCACATCTCACATAATGCATAACCATCAGCCGTTCGGGCAGTTTTTTAACCACAGCGTACACAGAGGAGGAAACACAGAGGGCGCAGAGGAAACCCTCTGTGTTTCCTCCTCTGTGTACGCTGTGGTTAAAAAACACTTACAAGTTAGGGTACTACCTTATAATGTGGAAGTTCAAACTTGACACGACACCAGAACAATATATTTATGTAAAAATGAAAGCAAAAAAGTTTTGGCTTTTTATTAAGGGCTTTGAAAAAAAGAGAAAGGTTATATTATTTAATTGGTAATTTGTTTAACTGTTTGAACAGTTCGAATAATAAAACAACAAC
>CAXTDO010000569.1:0-4839 GCA_964242315.1 uncultured Flavihumibacter sp. | reverse complement strand
TTCTCCGCGCTCCATGAAAATGCTAATAGAACTGCATTCAATGCCGCTGGATCGGCTTCAACCGATGTGGTACGACAGCTTTTATGTTTCTATGTTGAGTGAGCAATACAAAACCGGTCAGTCCAGGAATCTTAAGGCATTTATCAACGGATTGCAATCAAACTTTAAAGCTTACGGCAATCGTGAAAAATGCAGCTCGGTCATTTATGTTATCAAGAAAGTATGAGTTTTTTTTAACCACAGAGGGCACAGAGGAGGAAACACAGAGGGCGCGGAGGGTTTTCTCTACGCTCTCTGTGTTTCCTCCTCTGTGCCCTCCGTGGTTAAAAAAAACTTATAATATTAGTCACTAACAAACCATACGTAACGTAATACTAAAACCTTACTTCATATAAATTCGGCCAGGCCTTACCGGTAACATAAATTTTGTTGGCAGCAGAATCATACGCGATGCCGTTCATTTCCAGGGCGCGGGGATATTTTGTTTTCAATTCATTATCCAGCGACGTAAAATCTAATTTGCCCACCACTCTTCCACTTGCAGGATCAATTTTCAGTATATAACTGGTGCCATACTGGTTTGCATAAATGTATCCCTTAATATATTCCAGCTCGTTTATATTGCTAACAGGTCCATTGTTATCCTGTACACCAAGAATTTTTAAAACCTTTAATGTTTCGGGATCGAGGTATTGAAGATTACTGCTACCATTACTCATGATCAGGTTAGTGCCATCATTTGTAAGCGCCCAGCCTTCGCCCGTAATAGGAAAGTCTTTTATTTTTTTAAATGTTTTTGCATCGTACACAAAGCCAATATTACTTTGCCAGGTAAGCTGGTATAACTTCCCTCCTAAAATGTTAATGCCCTCCCCGAAATAACTTGTATCCAGCATTACTTTCTTCTGAAACCTTCCCGTTTTTATATCAACCGGACCAAACCACGACTTAAAATCATTAGACTGAGGTTGTCCGCCGGTACTTTCATACAACTGACCGTCATGCACCAAAAGACCCTCTGTAAAAGCAGCTGTATCGTGTGGAAATACGTTAACCACTGAATAATTAACAATTGCCGGAGCAGATTCCCCCGTTGGTGCTGCGTTCCCATTATCATCGCTATCATTCCCATTATTGGAACAGGAGATAAAAAAAAGCGCAAAGCCAAGAGGGAAAAAAAATTTTTTCATGTAAATATGATGAGGCGCAAATGTACAATTCCATTAAGGAGATAAATGGAACATTTTGCTAAAATTGTCTGCATTTGGTTCGAAAACCTTGTGTAATCACCTATTTTAGGTTGTTTGTTACGCAAATCGGCCATGCAGGCAATGCTATGCTTTGGGCACGTATGCTTCTTAATTCTTTAACGAACCGTTGCTTTCTGACACTTAAATATTTCCGGCTCAATAATTTGATAGTGTAGGTACTGCAGGTCGATTTTTAGTTTATTGATTTCCGATGCAGCTCCAATATCCCGTGATGACCTTTTGAAAATTCAAAAGATATTACGATGAAAAGAATTTTACCCTTATTGCTACTTCTAACAGCTTCCATTTTTGCCCTGGCGAAGGAAGAAGTTCTTAATACCTCCGACGCTGTTACAAACATGCAGTCAATATCTGATACTAATATCATCACCATACCGGTAGTGGTTCATGTGGTTTATAACACCGTTCAGCAAAACATCAGCGATGCCCAGGTGCGTTCGCAAATTGAAGTACTTAATAAAGATTACAGGGGTAAAAATGATGATAGAAAAAATATCCCTTCTTATTTTGCTGCGTTGGCCGGTGATGGCGGTTTTGAATTCAAACTGGCTGCGGTTGACCCTTCCGGTTATTCAACAAGCGGTATCATTAGAAAGCAAACCAGTATTCAGTTTTTTGGTACAGATGACAGGATAAAGTCTTCTGCCAAAGGTGGTGACGATTCCTGGAACAGCAAATACTACCTTAATATATGGGTAGCCAATCTTGCCGGTGGCATTTTAGGATATACAAGCACAGTGGGCGCTGCCGCTGGAAAAGATGGTGTAGTGATCCAGTATTCAGCATTTGGAACAGTGGGTGTTGCAGCTGCTCCCTTCAACCTGGGAAGAACCGCTACGCATGAAATTGGTCATTGGCTCAACCTTAAGCACGTCTGGGGTGACGCTTACTGCGGTGACGATGAGGTATATGATACGCCTAAGCAACGGGCATCCAACAGGGGCAGGCCAACAGGGGAGAAGTTTACCTGCGACATGACAGGACACGGAGACATGTACATGAACTTTATGGATCTTACTGATGACGCCGGAATGTTCCTGTTTACTCAGGGTCAGTGTAAACGTATGAGGGCGTTGTTCAGCGCAGGCGGCCAGCGCCGTGAAATGCTTTCTTCAAACGCTCTTACGGGTATCACCATCACTAAAGCAACTGCAACTACTGTGGTTCCTTCAGTTTCAAAATCAATGAGCGTTTTTCCAAATCCTGCGCAATCGGTTATTACAATCAGCATAACCGCCGGCAATAATGAAGCAGCCAATACCATCGCTGTATATAATAATACCGGACAGCCTGTTATTGTGCAAACAACTACGGGTAGCCGTTTCACGGTAAATATAAGCCGGTTAACATCAGGTATATACTTTGTTAAGACTATGAACGGACCGGCTGAAGCAATGACAAAATTTGTAAAGAATTAAGAAAGGTTATAAAAGTTTTTTTACCATCATTTTCGCCACTTGTTTGCCGGTTACAGGTGCCAGTGCCACACCTATTCCACCTAATCCGACAACGCAGAAGCAGTTAGGCGTTGTTTCTTCTACCGTTGGAAATTTATCGGTTGCCAGTCCCATGATACCGCTCCACCGGTGTTCGATGGTGTATGCTTTTCCGGGAATAACTACTTCTTTTAAAAATTGTTCCAGTTCGTTTTGAATGATAGATGAAGTGGAAAGCGTTGTAGTGTGTTCTTCTTCAAAAGCTTTATTACGCGCGCCTCCCAGCAATACCCTGTTACCAAGGTTGCGAAAATAATAGTAACCTTCATCATAATGGAAAGTGCCTTTTAATTGCAAATCTTTGACAGGGGATGTGATTAATACCTGTCCGCGTGCAGGTGTGATATCAGTTTTTGGTAACAAATGGTTGTCGAAACCATTGTTGCAAATAAGTAACCGGGAAGCAGTTAGCGAAACAGGAGCGTTGGTGTGAAGTAGCACTTTACCATTACGTTCCTCATAAGCTTTTAACTCAATTCCGGGAAGTATCCTTATACCTTTTGCATGCAATTTTTGAATAAGCGCCTGCATCATTTTTCCGGGATGCAATTGTCCTTCCAGCTTGTTTTCAATTAAGTGATCTGTTTGCTGAAAGTTAAAGCGCCTGATCTTTTTATCCGTCAGCTTAAAAATATTTTTATGCCCGGTTGTTTTCTGAAGCGCATCATTAAGCCAGTTAATATCATGCTGAAGCTGCTTCTTAGAGCTGTATTGCTGTTGTGATATCAGTTCGTATCCGCCGTGCTGTTCATAATTGATTTCACCCGCGCTGAATACTTTGCGTATCTTCTTTAAGCCTTCATAACGCATCGCTACCGATTCCAGCATTTTTTCTTTGCCGGATATCAGTGCATCATTTATCAATTCAGTCACGCTGCCAAAACAGGCAAAACCTGCATTTCGCGTACTCGCACCCGAAGGGAAGACATCCTTTTCAATGATGAGAATTTTATAATCCGGATACAGCTTTTTAAGATAGTAAGCGCTCCATAACCCTGCAAAACCGCCACCGGCAATGATTACATCCTGCGGTGCATAAAAACTTTCCAATTCCCAGAGAGAAGACATTTTAATGATTAATGATTAGCTAACTATTAAAGGTCGATAAATTTTGACGCTTACAATTAATCATTAATCATTAATCATTAACTAAAACCTTATCCCTATCGAGGCTCCTGCACGAAAGCCGGGTACAAAACCTTTATAGTCGGTAGCGACTGTTTTTTTATTGGTATCTACTTTTACTCCTATTTTATCGCCTATAAAAGGAATATCTTTCAGATTGTTTTTAATATCGGTTTCCACTTCCTGTGCATCTGCAAAGCTCCATCCAAGGTTATCTGTGATATCTGTTGAGAACGTGGAAGCTTTAGATGAGTTGGCCTCGGGGCCTAGCAGGAAAAAGTCGAGTGCCACTATTTTAGCGATCATAAACTGCACGCCTAGCTGTGCACCTATTCCGATGCCTTCATAATGGGCATGTGTATCAAAAATAGCAGTCTGCCCCTGCAATTCGGTTTTTATCAAACCATTTGCATCCTGCTTCAGGTATTTTACATAAGGTTCGATATAAAAACCGCTCATAGATTTATGACCCAGGTAATGGCGGTATCCGGCCATCAGCGAGAATGCATGCGAGGTTACGTCGCTTTTCATTCCGTCATAATCCACCGTATTTGTTTTATCAAAAGGAATACCTGCCAGAAATGTAAAGGAGTTCCTGTTTTTGTAGTTGTATTCACCACCGAAGGTGACCTTTCCAACGGCTAGCCCGGCAGGAGCAAATTTTAGGGCAACACTGGGTTTAAATTCGGGTAAATTGTTTTCCTGTGAATAGGCAGCAGACATGATAGTCATCGATGCGATGATTGCTGAAAGTTTTCTCATAAGTACGGACTTTCTTATATAACGCAAACTTTCCGGTATTAGTTTCTATAAGAAAGATTCCATGTGTTTTTTTTAACCGCAGAGCAGGATTTTCAGGATTAAATAATTTACAAAATCTTGCATTGAAATTCTGTAAATTATTTAATCCTGAAAATCGTGCTCTGCGGTTAAAAAAACTCACAAAT
>CAXTDO010000568.1:0-4865 GCA_964242315.1 uncultured Flavihumibacter sp. | reverse complement strand
GAGCCTTCTCCGTGGACCTCCGTGCTACCTCGGCTTTTCCTCCGTGGTTAAAAAAATCCAGAGCAATATCAAACCTCAAAATGGCTTACTTCATCGACCTTAAAACATTTACTGACAAACGCGGCAACCTGACCGTAATAGAAAAAACCATCCCGTTCGAGATTAAAAGGATCTTTTACATCTATGGCGTTGATGAATCGGTGCGCGGCGGCCATCGCCACCATACCACCCGCCAGGCCGCTATCTGCATCCAGGGCTCTTGCAGGATATGGAACAACAACGGTAACGCACAAACCGCATTTATTTTAGACCGTCCCGACAAATGCCTCATCCTGGAACCCGAAGACTGGCATACCATGGATGCCTTTTCTTCCAACGCCATCCTGATGGTGCTGGCCTCAGAATATTTTAACCAGAACGATTATATTTTTGAACCTTATGCCAACGATTGAATATGAAAACCTGGGAAAAGCCAACCAGGCGTTCTTTGAGGAGTACCGCCAGGCCTTTGACAAAGTAATCACAGGCGGATGGTACATACTGGGAAAAAGTGTAAAAGATTTCGAAGCACAATTTG
Source organism: uncultured Flavihumibacter sp. (assembly GCA_964242315.1). Lineage (GTDB taxonomy): Bacteria > Bacteroidota > Bacteroidia > Chitinophagales > Chitinophagaceae > JADCRZ01. Next base: position 4,288 of record CAXTDO010000568.1, on the reverse strand, counting down.
CATCTTACTGTGGTACTACCTATTGCATTGGCGTAGCGAATGGACTGGATGCCCTTACCATTTCTCTTAAAGCCCTGGGTTTTGCTTCAGGCGATGAAGTGATTGTTCCCTCCAATACCTATATTGCCACCATTCTTTCCATCCTGCACAACCGGATGAAACCGGTACTTGTTGAACCTGACATTCATACTTACAATATAGACCCTGACAAAATTGAAGAAAAAATTACTTCCAAAACCAAAGCTATCATGCTGGTACACCTGTATGGCAAGCTATGCGACATGGAAAAGATAAAAGCTATAGCTGCCAAACACCACCTTAAAATCATTGAAGACTGTGCCCAGGCGCACGGCGCTTCTTTTAAGGGTGTAAGAGCAGGAAATTTTGGTGACCTGGGGGGATTCAGCTTTTACCCGACAAAAAACCTGGGTGCGTTGGGCGATGCAGGAGCGGTAACCTGCAATGATGAATCGCTTTCAAAAACAATCACCACCCTGCGTAATTACGGCTCCAATGTTAAATATTATAATGAAGAAGTAGGCTATAATTCCAGGCTCGACGAAGTGCAGGCTGCTTTGCTTTCCATAAAATTGCAGCGACTGGATGCAATTAACAACCATAAAAGAACGCTGGCTGCCTTGTACCTCGACGGATTAAAAAGCGACTTCATAAAGCCGGCAGTAGATCCCGATTATTTTGATGTGTACCATATCTTTAATATCCGTCACCCTAAAAGAGATGCACTGAAAGAATACCTCTTACAACACGATATTAAAACGGAGATTCATTACCCGGTTCCGCCAAACAAACAAAAGGCCATGACAGGCATACTGGATAAACAATTAACGCCTATCTCCGAAGAAATTCATCAAACTACATTAAGTTTACCGATCTCCTATTTCCATACACCTTCCGATGTGCAACAGGTAATAGAGGTAATGAATAAATTTTAAGGCATGGGAGAGATCCGCAAGCAAAGTATTTCTTCTTCAATATTTATTTACATTGGCTTTGCTTTTGGTGCACTTAATAACTTTTTATACACCAAACAGGGATTCTTCGATCCGGCTCAGTATGGATTGATACAGGCAATGACGAGCATCAACCTGGTGTTTTATTCCATTGCTTCGCTGGGTGTGGTCAGTATCATGGGCAGATTTTATCCTTATTACCATGATAGTCTTAAAAAAGAGGAGAATGACCTGCTGGCACTTGCATTAACCACTGCCATGATCGGGTTTGCCCTGGTGCTTTTAGGCGGCATTGTATTTAAGCCGCTTTTCATAAGAAAGTTTTCTGAAAAATCACCGCAGGTAGTAAACTATTACTTCTGGCTCTTTCCTTTTACTTTCTTCTACCTTATCTTTTCCATCCTCGAAACACATTCCGGTATCTACAAAAAAACGGTGTTCCCAAACTTTTTAAGAGAAGGCGCGGTGAGAATTTGTACCACCGTACTAATTGTGCTGTACATTTTCAAAGTAATTACCTTCGACCTCTTTGTAAAATGTTTTGCCTGTATTTATGGAATTACCATTCTTTTATTATATGGATACCTGAGGAAACTGGGAGCCGTTAAATTGGTTTTCAAAATCAGTGATGTTACCAGGAAAAAGGGTAAAGAAATGGGCTTATTCGTTGCTTATGTTTTTTTCGGAATCGTTGTCTCCACACTGGCCCAGCAGGCAGACAGTATCGCAATTGCCAGTCAGCGCGGTGCGGCGGATCTTGGCGTTTTTACCATTAATTTATTTATTGCAACCGTTGTACAGGTACCGCAAAGAAGTATGGTGGCCATTGCCACGCCTTACATGGCACAGGCCTGGAAAGACATGAACTATCCTGAAATCCAGCGTATTTATTTTCGCAGTTCCATCAACCTGCTGATCATTTCCTTGTTTATCTTTTTTAATATCTGGCTGAATCTGAGTGATGGGTATAAACTGTTTAATCTTGATAAAGCTTACGAAGCAGGCAAGTATGTAGTTTTTATTTTGGGCATTTCAAAGATCATCGATATGGGAACGGGGGTAAACAGCCAGTTGTTGTATACGTCGCCTTCCTGGCGTTTTGAGTTTTATGCTAATATAATGCTGGCTATAATCGCATTGCCCTTGAATTATTTCCTGGTAAGGCATTACGGTATACTTGGTGCAGCATTTTCCTGGTTGATCTCCGATACAATTTATAACGCAATACGTATTGTGTTTATCAAAAAGAAATACAACATGCAGCCATTCACTATCAAAACAATACTGGCAATCGTATCCGCAATTGTTGTTTATTTGTCGGTTTATTTTTTAACAAAAAACTTCAGTGGATGGAGCGGCATGATAGGTAAATCAATCATCTTTTCATCATTGTTTATTGTAACGGTATATTACCTGAATCTTACACCGGATTTTTTACCCATCATACAGTCAATAAAGGCCAAGCTGAAACGCGGGTAGCTTTTCAAGAAACAAATTCATTCCATTTCTTTTCTCATCATCCAGGTTATAGCTGATATATTGCGTGTAATATTTTTCCAGGTTGAACCATTCATAAAGGTTTTGCCTTACTATTTCATCAATATGATCCAGTCCGGTTTGAGTTGCTTTATTGAATGATTGTATGAAGCCGGCATCCAGTTTTTTATTACTGATCCAGGCTGCAAAGATGAAAGGCAGCCCTGTATAGTCTTTCCAGGCTGCACCCAGGTCATAAACATAAGGGGAGATGCTTCTTTGCTGCAGGGCCCTGTCGCCGATAACCAGTCCGGCGGTAGTGCCTTTGATATGATCACGAAAATCTTCTCTTGCATGTATGAATTCCGGAGTGATCTTCCAGTATTCACGAAGCAGCACTTTGGCCAGGGCAACGGAAGTCCGGCTTTGGTAATCGAGCAAAACCGTTTCAACATTATGGAGAGGGACTTCACTGAACAAACACACAGATGCTACCTCACCTTCAGTGCCGATACAATAGTCGGAAATAATAAACCATTCTTCCATCTCGGGAATGATAGCCACGGGCACCAGGCCTACATCTATCTCTTCATTCAGTAACATCGAAGCAATTCGTGCAGGATAATCATTGATTAATGTGATCTCATCTTTCATCATGCCCTGCTCGAAACCGTATACAAGCGGTTTAGTGTTCAGGTAACTCACTGCCCCTACTCTTATTTTTTTATGTGTACTCATCGATGCGTGATTGGTTGTTAACAACTAAACAATAAATTGGGTATTCAGTTTAAAATTAAATCTATCACTCTAAACCCCGAAGGGGGATGTCATTCATTTAATTAGGGACTGATAAACGTGTAACGGTTCCCCTCCTTTTCAAGGAGGGGATGTTCAATTAAGGTGCGAAGCACTTAATTGAACGGGGGTGGTTGATGACTGCAATTGATTAGTACTTGCATCTAAGGTGGCACTCATAGCAACCAGGCAAATAAATCACCATCATCAACCACCCCCGAAGAAAAACGTGCTTCGCATCGTTTTTCATCGTCCCCTCCTTGGAAAGGAGGGGAACCTTGAACCCGAATTAGAAATCCTTAACTGAATGACATTTCCCGAAGGGGCAACATTATTCATTGTGTTTAGGACGCTAGATGCCACCGCTTCAGGATTCGGGTTTCTTGATTTGTTATTATCTATAATCATTTCACCCCCTTCGGAGTTCTTTACCAAATGAGTATACCTCATACCCCATACCTCATACCCCACACCAACTTTTCCTCCATGTATCACTGCTTTCATCTAATTTCGCAAATGTACATCGTCAGTTAATATTTCATAGCTCTTTAATTCTTGCCATGGAACTTAATACACTTACCGCCATTTCGCCTATTGACGGCCGTTACCGCAGACAGGTACACCACCTGGAAGATTATTTTTCTGAATACGCACTCATGAAATACCGCGTTATGGTGGAAATTGAGTATTTCCTTTTTCTTGCCGACAAGAAGTTCTTTAGCCTGAATGCCAAACAGAAAAATTTTTTAAAAGCTGTAGGCGACAACTTTAGCCTGGAAGATGCCCTTCAAATAAAAGAAACCGAAAAAATTACCAATCACGATGTTAAGGCGGTTGAATATTTTCTAAAATCAAAACTAAGCGATGCAGGCGCCGAAGAAGGAAACGAATGGATCCATTTCGGACTTACCTCTCAGGATATCAACAACACGTCGGTACCACTGGCATGGAAGCATGCGATTGAAATTGAATACCTGCCTTTAATTTTAAATCTAAACCAGCAACTGCAACTGCTGGCTCAGGACTGGAAGAACGTTCCGATGCTT
>CAXTDO010000567.1:0-4871 GCA_964242315.1 uncultured Flavihumibacter sp. | reverse complement strand
ATTCCACCCTGGGCATATTTAGTGTTTGTTTCATCCGTTTGGGCTTTGGTAATAACAATCACCTTTTTATCAGGGAATTTATTAGCCACTTTTAAAGCGTAGGTGAGTCCTGCAATACCGGAACCTATTACTAAGAAATCAGCTTGCATGTGTGGGGTTTGAGGTATGAGATGTAAAGTATGAGGTTGACAGTTTAAAATATGCGGAGTGAAAAGCGGGCATGCTAGAATGTAATTTAAAAGTTCATTAAATAAAGAATTTAAGGTTGAGCTACTCCTTCAAACTGATTATGGCTTTACCTCATACCCCATACCTCACACCTTATACCTGACTAGTACTCTACAGAGAATTCAAACACTTCAGGATGGGAAAAGATATCCATGATGTTATTTTTAAGCATTACTATCTTTTTATCAGAAGAAAGTTCCGCTTTACTGCCGGTGATATTTTTAGCCGGCGCTGGCAGCTTGATAACTGTGTTCATCTTGGCATCGCCCATAGCGCCGCCGCCCATTTCTCCTATTTGTTTCATCTGCTGCATCATGGCATCATCAGCAAGTGTGGCGTACTTCTCTTTATTAAGTTTTCTGGAAATAAAATTCTTTTTGGTTTCCATATCAAAATACGAACTGATCATCTTCATGTCAGGCTGACCAGCACTACCGGCAGACGCACCGGGATTCATTTTACTGAGCATACTGCCCATACCGGCTCCGGCCTCTCCTATGGTTGCATATAATTTAGAAAGGTCAGCAGTATTCTTAAATGGGTACCTCATGTTTAATTTAAAGATCTTATCAGCCATATTCATCTGCATATGTAAAGATCCGTCGCGTAACAGGGCTTTCTTATCCGGTGATAAACTGGTAGCGGTATCTAAGAGATCTTTCATTTGAATAGTAGTATCCCGGGGTGTCTGCATCTCCTTTGCCTGGTCAGATGGTATAAACGCCTGCATCATTTCAAGCATTTTTCCCATGTCTACATTCACTGCCAGATCTCCGCTACCATTATTATTTACTACAATTTCTTCATTCATTTCAAAGCAACCCGACAGGCATACGGTAAAAAGACAAAGAAATACAAATTTGAAAACTTTCATGTATGTTTTAATTTAATAATTGATTCCTGCATTATTAAGATGTGCGTAAATACCCTTATACCACTTATTTTTCTTTCTTAATGCATGGATGTATACAAAGTAACAGATTTATTCTATATTAGTTTTATAGTAAACTGTAAATGTTTTGCTATGACCGGGAAGTAATTGTATCAACCCTATTTTATTGTTAAAGCAATTGGGTGCACCGCTAAGATTTTCAATAGCTATGCTTTTTCTGCCTGGTGGCGTATAAATTTGAAGATAGGGATACGTTCCGTCCGGAAAAAAGCTTACCGATAAATTATTATCAGGATTATACAAGGTGCAGGCTGCATAGTCTGCCGATTTATTTACCAAGAAAGAATTATCCAGCTCCACTCCCTGAAGAGATCGTTCTTCAATGAAGCCATTATAATTCAATACTTTTCCGGTAGGCACAAGGTTTTCATTAAACTCCAGCATTGATGAAGCATTAAATCGCAACATCCAGTCATCTACCACTCCACCTAATGTAAAATAAGGATGCCATCCATCCGCCAACGGTATAGATTCATTGTGCAAATTAATGATGGTAGTTTGAACCTCTAAGAGGTTTCCAGGCATCAGCGTATAACGGATTTCGCAACGATATTCAAAAGGATAGCCTGTATCATCCTTTTTATAAGTATATTTTAGTTGTACGCTTGCCTGGCTGTCATCACAAAATTCATTCATCACTTTAAATGGCTTATCGTACAGCAGTCCATGAATGGAAGCCCCATCTTCACGGGTATGCTCCAGCATATAAACATGCTCGTTATGAACGTATTTTCCTTCCGGAATACGGCACGCACAAGGAGATATCTTGCAACTTTTAAAACTTTTATTCAATTCATTCTGCAGCATCAACGGGGTTGCATAATTATCGATGATGTTAAAAAAACTGTTATCCACCTGCACTTCAAAAGCGTACAACATAGCTCCTGCTTCAGGAAGAATACATGCTCTTGCCAGTCCGGTATTATCTTCCAGAATAACTGTATGAAAGCCATTCATTTGTTGCGTATAAACAGCAAAAGACATATTTATAATTTACTTAACCCAAAATAGGTTTTCCTGATTACATTCTGTTAAATTTGTTTTTTAACGTTTACTCATGAACGCCATCAGCAAAAGATTTGAGGAGTTATATAAAAAACCATCCTTATTAGTAGCATCTCCCGGACGGGTTAATCTGATTGGCGAACATACGGATTACAATGAAGGTTTTGTACTGCCTGCAGCAGTAGATAAGAAAATGTTTGTTGCAATTGCAAAAAATCAAACCAAAACAGTAAACGCATTTGCTAATGAATATGATCAACCTTTTTCTTTTCAGCTTGATACCATTATAGCGCAAAAATCTACCGGTTGGACCTCTTACCTGTTAGGTGTTGCCTATTATCTTCAACAGATGGGCTGCGAAATAGATGGAGTAGATGTATTGATAGACGGTAATGTTCCTGTTGGCGCAGGAATGAGTTCATCGGCCGCATTATGCTGCGCTTTTGGATTTGCACTAAATGAATTATTTAACCTCGGATTAAGCAGGATGCAGCTTGCCTATATCGGTCAGAAAACAGAACATGTTTTTACCGGTGTTAAGGTGGGTATTATGGATCAATTCGCCAGCTTGCATGGCAAAGCAGGAAATGTAATGAAACTGGATTGCCGGAGCATGAAGTTTGAGTACATACCTTTTGATTTTCCCGATCACAAAATTGTAATGGTAAATTCTATGGTTAAGCATTCACTTGCTGACTCTGAATATAATGTTCGCAGGCATCAGTGTGAAGAAGGCATCAGAATTATTAAACTGCACGAAAATATAGAAATAACATCCCTGCGCGACGTTACAATGGAAATGCTGGAATCAAATAAAAATAATTTAACCGACGTGGTTTACAGACGATGCTTATACATCATAAGTGAAAATGAGCGACTGCTTCATGGTTGTACTCTGATTGAGCAAGGAGACCTTAAAGGCTTTGGTAAATTGATGTACCAGACCCACGAAGGCCTTAGCAAGTTATACGAAGTGAGTTGTGAAGAACTGGATTTTCTGGCTGAAAACGCCTACACCTTTAATGGTGTAACCGGAACAAGAATGATGGGCGGCGGCTTTGGAGGATGTACCATAAACCTGGTAGAAGAAAATGCTGTTGATGAATTTATAACTTTTATAAAGGAAAAATACCAGGAGAAGTTTCATAAATCAACTGAAGTGTACATCACCCAGATTGAGGATGGAACAAAAGTTATTGAATAGTGTAAGTGTTTTTTTTAACCACGGAGGAAAAGCCAAGGTAGCACGGAGGCCCACGGAGGAAGTTTCTCCGTGGACCTCCGTGCTACCTTGGCTTTTCCTCCGTGGTTAAAAAAATGTCAGAACGGCTACTCTTTCATTACCGGCAATTCTATATGAGTAGGATATTGTGTGCTGAAATAGATGGTGTGAGTAGCTATAATGAAATCGCTGTCAGCCGCTTCAAAAATGTTTGGAACATATTTCTGTGGGTTGCGGTCAATTAAAGGAAACCAGGTACTTTGTACCTGTACCATCAGGCTGTGGCCCTTTTTAAAACAATGATTGATCTGATGAAGGTTTATAACAAATTCCTCCGGTTTACCCGTTACTAAAGGGGTTGGCCGTTCAAAACTTTTACGAAACCTGCCGCGGAATACTTCCATAGCTACCGGCAACTGGTAACCGCTCATCATGTAATTTTTCTGATCCATGTCGGGATATACATCAATGAGCTTAACTATCCAATCAGCATCAGTGCCGGAAGTTGAAGCAAATAAATGTGCAGTAACGGTACCCGTTACAGTAAAGTCTTCGGTTAAGCTATCCATTTTAAAGCTTACAACATCCGGTCTTGAATAAACGAAGCGCTGGTCTTCAACCTGCCATGGCCGCCAGCGGCTTCCGGGACCATAAGTCGCCTCTATTGGTTGCGTTCTGTATGGCACCGGTTTTTGCGGATCGCTGATGAAACTGACAGACCCTTTAGCATCAGGTGGCTTATTTAAAGAAGCTTTGTTATAGGCGTTTGCATATAAATTTTTTATAGTTGCCTGTTTAGGTGGCCAGGAACTGTATGTTTTCCATTGATTGCTGCCTGTTTGAAAACAGGTGGCCTCATCAAATTTTCCACTGCCTGTTCCTTTAAGCCAGTAATCGAACCACTTTTTTTCCAGTTCGCGAAACGCGGGACCAGTCTTGTTTTCAAAAGAGATTTTACCCAGACTGTCTGCATTGCCATAAGACCATTGGCCATGGTTCCATGGGCCAAGCACAATATAATTTCTGTTAAAGCTGTCTTTCTTTTCAAGGTGATTGTACATAAGCTGCGGACCATTGATATCTTCCTGATCGAAATAGCCGCCTACATGCAGTTGGGGTATTTGCGGATAACGTATATAGTTAAGCGGCGAATTGGCTTGCCAATAAGCATCATAGTTAGGATGCTGAATAAAAGAATTCCACGTAGGTATCTTATTATGAAAGTACTTTTCATTTACATGTTGTAGCGAGCCGAGTTTAAGGTACCAGTCGTAAAGATCGAATTGTTTAAAAGGAAAATCACTATCAGTGGTTTTATCAAACTCAACCTCGTAAGTATATTCCATTCCGTAGCTCAAACGGAAGGCTCCGTTATGATGGAAATCATCACCTAAAAAAAGATCGCCCATACATGCCTGTTCGGAAGATGCTTTCAGCGCAGGGTGCGGATCAACAGCCCCTACC
>CAXTDO010000566.1:0-4881 GCA_964242315.1 uncultured Flavihumibacter sp. | reverse complement strand
ACAGTATCAAATCTGTTCCCACTATCCTCGCCAATATGGCATGGGAAGCCAATCAGCCCGGAGTAGCTTTCTGGGATAGTGCAAAGATCCCCTTCACCGATATTACAAAAAACGATCGCGATTGGGTCAAAAAATTTCATGTCTGGCGAATGGACTGGACGAAAGATTCCCTCAATATTTATCTGGATGATGTTTTGTTAAACGCTACCGCACTCGATAAAGCTGTTAATGCAGACGGAAGCACTCCCTTTCTAAAACCTCACTACTTCCTGCTCAACCTTGCACTGGGTGGTAACGGTGATGACCCGTCGTCGTCTCCATTTCCCATTAAGTATGAAGTGGATTATGTAAGAGTTTATCAAAACCATGATTCTCATGATTGAGGATGCTCAGGAATGATTTGTAATATCGTGATAACACCCATTCACAACATTTAATTTTTACTATAACTTCACCATCTAACTTCAAATTGTTTCCTATGCTTAACAGACGTCAACTGCTGCAACTCTTAGGCACAACAGCAGGTGCATCTTTTCTACCGAAAGTAATCCAGGCATCGCCTCAATCGGTATCGGCAGTTTCATTTATCTACTGCCTTAACATGGCCACCATCCGCGGACATAAACTGGGCTTTGTAAAAGAGCTGGAAGTGGCTTCACAGGCAGGTTTCAGATCTGTGGAGATATGGATGGACACCCTGCAGGAATACCTTGCTAAAGGAGGCACATTAAGTGACGCCAAAAAAAGACTCGATGATCTTGGAATTAAGGTAGAGAATTCTATCGGCTTTACGGAATGGATCGTAAATGATGAAACGGCGCGTGCAAAAGGACTGGAACAAATGAAAAAGGAGATGGATATCCTGACACAGATTGGTTGTAAAAGAACGGCGGCTCCACCCAAAGGCGCTACAGAGTTACCGGTGCTCGTATTAAAACGTCTTGCCGAGCGCTACCGTACCATTCTCGATATGGGTGATAAATCCGGAGTAGTGCCGCAACTGGAATTATGGGGATTTTCGAAAAACCTGGGACGTACCAGTGAAGTGTCGTATGTAGCATTGGAAAGCGGCCATCCTTCCGCACGGGTACTGTTAGATATTTTTCATCTGTACAAAGGTGGCTCCAGCATGGATACGCTTTCTTTTATAGGCAAGCCTGTAGTTGAGATACTGCATATGAATGATTACACTGCGGATAAACCCGCCGCTACTATTGTTGATGCGGACAGGATTTACCCCGGAGACGGAGTAGCGCCTATCCGCCGGGTTTTGCAGACACTTCAAAGTACAGAAAGGCCCTTGGTACTTTCATTTGAAGTTTTTAACAAGAACTATTATAGCCAGGACCCTTTAACGGTAACCAAAACAGCCCTTGCAAAAATGAAAGCGGTAACAAAAGGGATTTAAACAGTTTGAACATGTAGCGTTATGAATTCATTTTTCTTATGCATCAACCCGTTAAGCGTTCCTCCGGAAGGTGTAACCGGTTACATCTATCATTACGATAAGCCTCGATTCTTTGCCAGTATTCAATCCATAGACCATGAAGCGGAGTTCAAAGAAATTCATGTTACAGCACCAAATATTATCTTTCAATACAAACGCGGCGACGGACTTCAGCAATTGATTTTGATTGTACTCGATCAAAAGATCGACAAGATAACCGATAAACTTGCCGATGCTTTGAAACAGGCTGCCGGATGGTATGCCGCCTGCCTCGCTCGTCAGGATGCTGTTACTTATTCTAAGAGCAGTTGGTCTGTAATGATGGACTATAACAAATTAACTCCCGGGCTGCAGATAATTGAGCTGACAAGTTTTAACAAATACCTGGTATCTCACCCCGAAGGTATTTTTACTTTTGACAACGCAGATACTATGGATAATTTTTTAAACCATACGCTGGAATATACAGACGAGCAACTGGAGGAAGGATATCATAATTTCTTTTAGCGGCCGGTTTAACTTTAGGCCAAACTCAGCCCAAACCTATAAGGTTTAGATTCATCCGCTGAAAATTTCCGGCAACTAAACCTTATAGGTGAGGTGTCTCGGAAATGTTTTATATTAGATGTTTTAACAATTTTCGGTATGAAAAATACTTTTACATTAATAATAGCTGTCTTTTTAATCTTCTGGTATGTTCCAGCAGAGTCTTCAACAATATCAGCTACATCTATTCATATCATATCGCACAAACATAAGCACCGCAATTCTAAGGCATTAAAAAAACGTGACAAACCATTTACAGACACCACGGTGAGCAAGCTTATTGCTCCCAATGCTGAATTAAAATTGATCTCAAACCAGTTCTCTTTTACCGAAGGTCCGGCAGCAGATAAATCCGGCAATGTATATTTTACAGATCAACCTAATAACAAAATCTGGAAGTACGATACCAGGGGTAACCTCTCCCTTTTTATGGACAACTCAGGACGTTCAAATGGGATGTACTTTGATAAAAAGGGAAAACTGATCTCCTGTGCTGATGAAATTGATGAATTATGGTCTATTGATCCTTCTTCAGGCACGCATACCGTTCTTGTAAAAAATTATCAGGGGCAACGTTTAAATGGTCCGAACGATGTATGGGTGCATCCTAACGGCAACATCTATATAACAGATCCTTACTATCAACGTAATTGGTGGAACCGCACTTCACCCGATATAAAAGGAGAAAAAGTGTATTGCCTGCCAAGGGGGAAAAAAGAACTGATGATGGTAGCCGACAGCTTCCGCAGACCCAATGGAATTATCGGCACCCCCGATGGAAAGTATCTTTATGTGGCCGATATCAACGACCATAAAACCTATCGCTTTAGCATACAAAAGGATGGTTCGCTAAAAAATCAGACTGTTTTCATTCCCGAAGGCTCCGACGGAATGACCATAGATAATAAAGGAAACATTTATATTTCGGGAAATGGCGTCACCGTGTACAATTCAAAAGGTGAAAAAATAAAACATATCAACGTGCCCGCCAAATGGACCGCTAACGTTTGTTTTGGCGGAAAGGACAAACATCAATTATTTATCACTGCTTCCGAATCGGTATACACATTACAGATGCAGGTGAAAGGTGCTGATTAATGCATCTTGCTTTACATGTGCAAATCGATTCATATCCTTAACAGATTTCAGTTCAATAATTTTCAATATTCAATAAACAGTATTCAGTGTTCAATAATATTTACTAGGCAACATAAACAACGAATCATTGAATATTGATTATTGTTCGTTGAACATTGAATATTATTGAGCTCAGAATCTCTTAACTAAACGACATTGATCCGCAAATATGCTACCTCCCGATAACCGGTACTTCATCATCTACAAGCCATACAATATGGTATCGCAGTTTATCAGCTCGCATACCGTGAACCTGCTCGGCGACCTTGATTTTAAATTCCCGGAGGGCACACATGCAATCGGCAGGCTGGACAATCAATCTGAAGGACTGCTTATTTTAACCACCAATAAAAAACTTACCAGGCTGTTATTCCAGGGCGAAACACTACATCGCAGAACGTACCTGGTGCAGATAAATAAAACCGTTACCGATCAGGAACTGCAAAAATTAAGATCGGGAATTTCATTCCAGGTAAAAGGCGGCAAAAACTATACATCAACACCTTGCGAAGTAGATATTGTTGATAACCCCACCAATCTATTCAAAGCTGAATATGAATTGCCTAAGCAACTATCTTATACCTGGCTGGTGTTTACATTAACAGAAGGTAAATTTCACCAGGTAAGGAAAATGGTTGCAGGCATTAAGCACCGCGTTCAACGATTGATAAGAATTTCAATTGAGGATATTAGTCTTGGTGATCTTCATCCGGGTGGAGTAAAAGAAATGGAAGAGGAAGACGTGTTTGAAAAATTAAAAATACCTTATTAACGGCTCATCTAAAATTACAGATACCTGAAAAAAATACTTCTTTTTGTTATGGCCGCATTATATGTGGGTGCGGGAATAAACCACTTTATCCATCCTGGTCCATACGAAAAAATTATACCTCACCAACTGCCTGCTCCTGGCCTGTTGGTGTACGTTAGTGGAATCTTTGAAATAGTATTGGGCATATTATTGATTCCCATAACAACAAGAAAGGTTGCTGCCTGGGGAATCATTGTTTTACTGATAGCCGTATTTCCGGCCAATATTCAGATGATGATCAACTATCGCAACGAAAGTAATCCGCATCTATGGATTGCGGTTGTAAGGTTGCCTTTACAGGTATTGCTTATCTATTGGGCTTACATGTACACCAGGACAGCGCTTAAATAAAAAAGGCTGCCAATTTCTTGACAGCCTTCTTTTCTTAACTGATGGGAATCTCCTGCTTCAGTCCCTCTTTACCAGGGATCACAGGTAAACTTATCTGCAGCACGCCATCAGCATATTTAGCGCTGATGTTTGCCGGATCAATACTTTCATTAAGGGTAAAGGTTCTTTCAAAACCCCCTCTGCTGTATTCGCGCATGATCCATTCTACCCTTGGAAATCCTTCAGGCGGTGTATATGAAACCGTAAGCTGGTTTCCTTTAACATCCAGGTGAAAATGTTCCTTGATACGTCCGGGTGCAAACAGCAGCATTTCATAGCTGTTGTCTGTTTTGTAAACGTTTACTGCGGCTCTTTCCATAGAGCGGACAAACAGGTGACGATTCCTGCCTCCATAATTGCCTTTTGCGGCTGACGACTGATTGTAGTACATGTCTTCTTTTTTTAAGTGAATAAATAGATATAATATGATAGACGGATGAAGGTGGAAAATATTTTAAATGATTTCTTCGCGGTTTTTTAACCGCAGAGAGCACAGAGGAGGAAACGCAGAGGGCGCAGATGGTTTTCTCTGCGCCCTCTGCGTTTCCTC
>CAXTDO010000565.1:0-4901 GCA_964242315.1 uncultured Flavihumibacter sp. | reverse complement strand
ACCCGGATGTGTTTGAATTGATACGTTCTCATTGCAATCGTCTTCAGGCCCTTCCCAACGAAATTATGCTGATGACCACCAACCTGCCTTCCGGCTATCAACGGGATCTGCAACTGCTTAAAGAACACCTGATACCGGCATTTGAAAACCTGCAAGCCTGCATCAGGATGGCGGAACTAATGCTGACTAATATAGAAGTAAAAAAAAATATCCTGCAGGATGAAAAGTATAAATTTCTTTTCAGTGTGGAACAAGTGAACAATATGGTAATGGAGGGGATTCCTTTCCGGGATGCCTATAAAAAAATAGGACGAGACATTGAAACAGGCAATTTCAAATACGCTGTTAAGGTGAACCATACTCATGAAGGGTCTATCGGTAATTTACAGAATGATCAGATAACACGCATGATGGAAGCAGTAATCAACCGGTTTAATTTTAGCAAAGTGCATAGTGCTTTAGACCGATTATTAAGTTAAATTGCAAACTTGTTGAATTTTTATGCTGTCAGTTATCAGCCGTCAGCTATCAGGAGAAAAGCTTGTCAGGCTTGGATTTACTGAAAGCTGAAAGCTAATAGCTGATAGCAGGTAATACAACAGCGTTCTATTATTCGGCTCATAAAAACTAAATTTCCGCCCATGACGGCATCCAACCATATAAAACGCATTGCCATTTTCGGGTCAACAGGCTCTGTCGGAACACAGGCATTGCAGGTAATAGCCGCAAATCCGGATAGATTTTCTGTAGAAATATTAACAGCACAGAGCAATGATGAATTGCTTATAAAACAATCACTGAAATTTAAACCCAACATCGTTGTCATAGGCGATGAAAAGAAATATAATAAAGTCAAAGAAGCACTGGCTGCTGCCAATGTAAAAGTTTTTGCCGGAGAAAAAGCGCTGGAAGAAGTGGCTGCTATTGATTGTTACGACCTGATGCTGGCAGCTATTGTAGGATTTGCCGGTTTAAAGCCTACACTCAAAGCCATTGAAATAAAAAAAACTATAGCCCTGGCAAACAAAGAAACGCTGGTAGTTGCCGGTGATATGGTGATGGCAAAAGCCGTAGAGAACAGGGTTCCCATCATTCCTGTAGATTCCGAGCATTCGGCGATTTTTCAATGCATGGCAGGTGAAGGCAGAAACCGCATTGAAAAGATTGTGCTCACCGCATCCGGTGGTCCTTTTCTGGGAAAGAAACCAAACTTCCTCGTAAATGTAAAAAGGGATCATGCGTTACAGCATCCTAACTGGACAATGGGTGCAAAAATTACTATTGATTCTGCTACTTTAATGAATAAGGGGTTAGAGATGATTGAAGCCAAGTGGCTGTTTAACCTGAAACCGGAACAGGTACAGGTGGTCATTCATCCTCAGAGTATCATTCACAGCATGGTGATGTTTGAGGATGGAAGCATTAAATCACAGATGGGCTTGCCCGACATGAAACTGCCGATCCAGTATGCCCTGGCTTATCCTCAACGCATCCCCAACAATTTTCCACGCTACGATTTCAAAAAACCAAATTCACTTACGTTTGAAGAACCTGATGTTAAAACGTTTCGCAACCTTACTTTGGCCACCACGGCATTATATAAGGGAGGAAACCTGCCCTGTATTCTTAATGCAGCCAATGAAATAGCGGTGTTTGCATTCTTACGTAATCGTATGGGTTTTTTGGATATGACAGATCTGGTAGAAAGAACCATGGATAAAATGCCCTTTATTCAAAATCCGACACTGGAGGAATATTTTGAAAGCGATGGGGAGGCCCGTACCTTTGCCGCCTCTTTAATTCATATGTGAGTAATTGTTAATGATGAATTGTTAATTGTTAATGTGAACTAAGGTGATTAGTCTGTTGGCCGAACAGTTTTCAAGAGATAGGTGTTATCGTTCAATTATATTTCAAAAGGGAAACATCTTGATTTGTAGCAACTATAACAAATAGTTGCTGTTATTTTTAACCCATACAAGTGCGTCGAATTTGACGGAATTGGAATTATGATATTATTAGCAATTAATTGGTCGGAAGTTGGTGTAAAGGCCGCAGAGTTTATTGTGTCTTTTTCTATTATTGTTGTGTTACATGAACTGGGGCATTTTCTACCGGCAAAATGGTTTAAATGCAGGGTGGAAAAATTTTATCTTTTCTTTAATCCCTGGTTTTCTCTTGTTAAGAAGAAAGTAGGTGAAACCGAATATGGCCTTGGATGGGTGCCCTTCGGAGGGTATGTAAAAATATCCGGAATGATTGATGAAAGCATGGATAAAGATTCCATGAAACTGCCGCCAAAACCCTATGAATTCAGGAGCAAACCGGCCTGGCAGCGTTTGATTATTATGATAGGAGGCGTTACTGTGAATCTGTTGCTCGGGTTTTTTTTATATGCAATGATTTTGTGGCATTACGGAGATAGTTATTTACCCGCCAGCGGATTAAAATATGGAATTGCTGCAGATTCCCTTGCACGAAGTATTGGTTTTAAAAGCGGCGACCGGATATTATCTATAGATGGGAAGCCTGTGAAGGATTTCAACAGGATATGGATAGAATTGATCATTCATGATGTAAAATCTATTGAAGTTGAAAGGAACGGTAATTCCGTAAACATTCCTGTTCCTGAAGATTTTTCAAGGCAGCTTATCCGTCTCAAGGATGTTAGATTTATAAGTGCCCGTTTTCCTTTTACAGAGATCGATACGGTGATGAAGGGGTCGGCGGCTGACAAAGCGGGACTAATGAAACATGATAGAGTAATTTCAGTAAACGGTCTTCCTATTCCCTTTTATGATAATTTTCAGGAGGAGATTCCAAAAAACCGGAAAAAGGAAGTGACACTCGCAGTGGTCAGGGGTTCGGATACAATAAGCAGGAAAGCGTTGATTCCTGCCGAAGGTACATTAGGCATTTCCGCCAAGGCATCAAAAGACGTAGTGAAATATACAAATGTTGAATATACTTTTTTGAATGCTATACCGGCAGGATTTAACAAGAGTATTCAAACTTTGCAAGACAACTGGCTTCAACTTAAAATGCTGTTTTCGAAAAAAGTAAAAACTTCCGAATCCCTTGGAAGTGTCATCAGCATTGGTAAAATGTATCCCGGTGAATGGAACTGGGAGGCAGTGTGGAATTTAACGGCTTTCTTTTCGCTGGTGTTAGCATTAATGAACATTTTACCTATCCCAGCGTTGGATGGTGGTCACGCTATGTTTACTTTATATGAAATGATCACCGGCCGCAAACCAGGCGATAAGTTCATTGAATATGCACAGATGGTGGGAATGATATTGTTGCTGGGAGTTACGGCTTACGCTTTAGGACTGGATATTTTCAGGTTGTTCAAGTAATCAGGTATGGGGTATGGGGTTAAAGCCTCATACCCCATACCCGGTGCGCTTCACAATTCAATCCCTATCTTCTTCATCAGTATTGAAGCGTTTAAGCTTTTGCAAACACCTTCTTTTAGTTTGTAATCAAAATATAATTCTTCATTAGCTACCTGAACATCGAAATGATAATTGTGGATGTTCTCAGGATAATCTTTGATGAGGTCGGCTAACTCGAGGTCGTGTGTTGCCAGCATGCCTACGGCCTGCTGCCTGATCAGTTGCTTTATAAGCGCTTTAGAGCCTATCTGCCTGTCGAGCGAATTAGTGCCGCGCAGGATTTCATCCAACAACAAAAAGACTTTTTCTTTATTATTAACTGCATCTATTATATACTTCAACTTCTTTAATTCAGCATAAAAGGTTGAAGTATTTTCCTCAAGATTATCAGCTATGCGCATACTGCTTATAACGCGCATGTTGGATACCACTAAATTTTTTGCACATACCGGAGCACCCATCATTGCCAGTATCAAGTTTACGCCTATGCTTCTAAGGAACGTACTTTTGCCGGCCATATTTGAACCTGTAACCAACGCGAGTTTTGCTGTACCTTTTGTTGAAAAGGAACTGCAGACACGTTTATCTGCAGGTATCAACGGATGCCCTATATCCTCAGAAATCAATGTGCCATGCTGTTCGTCCAGAACCGGGAAAGTCCATTGCGGATGATTAAAAGAAATGGTTGCCAGTGCAGATAGTGCCTCAATAGTTCCCAACGCCTCAAACCAGTGAAGCGTGTTTTCTGCGTTCCTTTTTTTCCATTTTTCCAAAGCCAGCACTTGCTGAAGGTCCCAGAATAGTAAGGTATTTAAAAATATAAAAAGGATAGGATTTAGCCGCAGCTCCAGCCTTACAAGAATTTCTTTTAAGGCATCTACTTCATGAGACGCAATGGAAGATCCGGTTGCATATTGTGCCTGAATTGATTTTAGCAATGTGGTATTAAAGGATTGCTTTTCAATCCAGGCCATGCTGTAAGACATCGTTTCTACCTGCTTTACAATTTTATCCAGTTGAAGATATATTGGATTAACTTTCCGGCTGATTGAAAGGCCGATCACTAAAAAAATGAAGAATAGCCCAAAGAATATTTCAGTGGGAAGTATATCTGTAAGTGTGCAAACAAGTGCACAAAGAATAAAGGCCGGTAAAACGAAGCGTAGCCATTTCCAGTTGTTGCCGTCAAACCTGTCGGGTTCCTGCTGCCAGTTTTTAATTCTTTGTTGTGTGTCGATGGTAACTTTATTTGCCAGTCCGTAAGCATGTAGTTGCTGTCTCCATTCGTATTGCGGCGCTAATTCTTTTGCAGCGTTTTGCCGATCCATAATTAAAGCATTAGTGGAAGGATGAAGCAACCATTGGGACAGCGTCTGATGGCCCTGCTCCGAGGTGGTTCGGTTGATATACTGATATATAGATGCTCTCCCGAATTTATCGAGGTCTTGCGCATAGTCGTGTAAAGCAGGAGCCAGTCCAAGCGCATCGGGCCAGGTGTGGTAC
>CAXTDO010000564.1:0-4916 GCA_964242315.1 uncultured Flavihumibacter sp. | reverse complement strand
CCCCTGACGGGAGCATGTACGTTTCCGGCATCAATTACTTTATACATTTTCAGCCTTCTGCCATTAAAGTTATACCGGTTGAACCAACCGTTTACTTCACCGATTTTAAAATATTTGAGACTTCTTTTGCACATCTGCTGAATGAAAAACAGGTAACACTCCATTACGATCAGAACTATTTCAATATTGAATTCGCCGCTCCGCTGTTCCTTTCGGGCCAGGTAACTTACGCCTATAAACTGGAAGGTTTTGACAAGCAGTGGATAGACGCCGGCGAGCGCAACGTAGCCAATTATTCCAACCTGGAAGGTAGGAACTACCAGTTTAAAGTTCGGGTAAGCGACAGACAGGGAAACGCAAATGCCCGGTATACAAGCCTGAATATTAAGATTATCCCTCCTTTCTGGAAAAGTGCCTGGTTTTACATAGCCTGCGGTTTATTGATTTGCGGCAGTGTATACGGCTTATACCGGTACCGGATAAACGAAATCATAACCAGGCAGGCCATTCGAAATAAAATAGCACAGGATCTGCACGATAGCGTGGGATCAACGCTAAGCAGCATTTCCGTTTACAGCAGGGTGGCGAGTATAAAATTCGAGACCGGTAATGACCGGGAATTAAAAGATGTGCTGCAAAGAATTGGCGATACCTCCACAGACATGATTTCTGAAATGAACGATATTGTGTGGACGATCAACCCGCTCAACGACAGCATGGAAAAGATCCTTCAGCGTATGGAGTCGTTCGCCAGGCCAATGCTCCAGTCACAGTCCATTCAATTTAAACTGTCTTTTGACAGTCACCTGCTGCACATAAACCTGCCTATGGAGAACCGTAAAAACTTTTACCTGATATTTAAAGAGATCGTTAATAATGTCTGTAAATATTCGCAGGCCGGTTGCCTGGAAGTGCTGATCAGCATTAAATACCATCAGGTAATGCTGAGAGCTACCGATGACGGTATTGGTTTCGGTCTGCCGGAGGTCACGGGTCAGTTAGCCAAATCACTTTCGGGTAACGGGTTGAAAAATATGAACAGCAGGGCCAAAGAAATGAAAGGAGCGTTGATGATCGACAGTAAACCGGGCCGGGGCACAAGTATAACCCTTACATTTCCCATCACCTGATTAGGGGATAGGTAGTTTGATCAAAAGGGAACAACTTTGTTGCCATCAGTGGCAAGATGATTTTACGGGAAAACTTCAACTTATGTCTTTACGCATTGCTTTATTTGACGATAACAAAAATATCAGGGAAAGTATTACCATGTTATTGCAAACGGAAACGGACTTCAATATGGTAGGCGCATTCAGCCATGTGCTGGATTGCCTGGATGATGTAAAATCCTGTAATCCTGATATTATACTGATGGATATTGAAATGCCGGGAATGACGGGAATTGAAGCAGTAAAAATGATCAAAAGCGAGTACCCGCATATTCAGGTACTGATGCAAACAGTTTTCGAAGATGATGACAGGGTGTTTGATTCCATCTGTTCCGGCGCCTCCGGTTATATTCTTAAGAATTATCTGAACACCCGGTTGATCGATGCAATTAAAGAACTTCAGTTTGGAGGATCTCCGATGAGTCCTACCATAGCAAGGAAGGTGTTGGGAAAACTGCAAAAGCATTCGGGTGATATTCGTCCCGCAGCAGCACCGGATTATCAGCTCACCCCCAGGGAAAAAGATGTATTAGCCTGTATCGTTAACGGGCTTGCCTATAAAATAATCGCAAGCGAGCTGAACATCAGCTACGAAACAGTAAGAAGCCATGTTAAAAAAATATACGAAAAGCTCCACGTCGTATCCCTCACGGAAGCTGTTGCAAAAGCCATCAATCAAAAGATAGTGTAGCGTATTGCACAAAGCAAAGACACCGAGTTCAAACCTGTAAGGTTTTTAAAACCTTATAGGTTTGAACTCGGTGTCTTCGAATCAGTAAGACGCAAACCACTCCCCAAATTTGGGGATACATTTCAGTAATTCCGGGGATAAAAAAACAGCAACTCCCATCCTAGATTTGAACCTGCTAAATGACTGATAAACCGTTCACTTACGCTAAAAACTAATATATGCCATCAAGAGAAGAAAATAAAATAAGGCAGCAGGAATTGATGCTGACACTCGAACAAGTCAGGTCAAGACTTTTCAAATACCCTGGTGTGGTAGATGTAGGTATCGGTATAAAAGAAACCGGCAACCAGTTAACCGAAGAAGTAGTTTACAGGGTTTACGTAACCGAGAAAAAAGATAAGCAGCTTCTTGCCGCTGATGAACAGATTCCTAAATCAATCCATGGCGCTAACACTGACGTACTGGTGGTTGCTAAAGGCATACACAGGGGAAAACGCGGAAAGAGCGGTGATCTAAAAGAATACCCGGTGTTACAGGCCGGAATAAGCGTTGGCAATGGTCATAACGGCACCGGAACCCCGGGGGGATTCGGACGGCTGAATGGTACAGATACCTATGTGTTATTGTCTAACCATCATGTTTTGGGCGAGGGTGCCGATGAAGGTGATTTTGTAGGTCAGCCCGATTTTAAAAATTACTGCTGTTGTTGCTGTGCCTATCATGAAAAAGAAGTAGGCACCCTGCTTAAAGCCATCAGGAAGGAATTGGTAGACTGCGCTATCGCAAAACCGTTTCCTTCAAAGAAGATAGACCAGGCAATAGGTATCACCAATGACCTGACCTCCAACATCCTGTTCATCAAAGGAATTGATACCGTGGTAGCCGGGGAAACAGTACGTAAGATCGGCGCTAACTCCGGCTTCACGAGGGGAGTGGTTGTAGAGGTGGGAGCAAAAGTGGAAAAGCAGGAAATGATCAACCAGATTCATATTAAACCACATGCCTCTGAAACCTACCTGGAAGGTATTGACGGCAAATTTGCTTTTTCCGATAAGGGAGATTCGGGCTCACTGGTCCTCAATCAGCACGATAAAATTGTAGGCCTGCTTTGGGGTGGCACCGGGGATCTCGATGACACCGACAAGGATACCAGCTTTGCCTGCCAGATACATGATGTGCTTGCAGCCCTTGAAGCAGCAGGTGTGGGCATTACCATCGAAAATTCACCCGACCCGGCACCGGCACAATCCTTCACTAAAATCCGGGCCGGCGCATTGGCCTCTCACGAGCCGCACAGAGTAGATATTCGCGAAAGATTTTCATCCACACCACTGGGCTCACTATGGCTCAGGCTGTTTGAGCTGCATAACAGGGAAATCATGCAACTGGTTAATCATAACAGGGCAACCGGCATCGCCTGGCAGCGCAACCAGGGACCCGCTTTCATGGCACATTTTGTAAAAAGCGCCACTGACGAAACCTATATCATCCCACAGGCAATCGAATCCATTACCGTAGCAAGGCTCCTGAAAGCAATGCACACCGCATTAAGGGCAGGCGCTACGGAAGCATTAAGGATTGATCTGGATGAACATGCACCGTTGATCGTAGAATATGCCGCAGGCATCGAGTGTAATAATGAATTGCTCAGCAGGATATCAACAGAAAGTTTTGCCAGGAGCTGAACAGGCAAACAGTTCTTACAAAAAGTAATATTAATAAAATGAATACAAGGCAGGGAAGTGTAGCGTACCTGGCATTGGAGCTTACCCGTCTGATGCATCCGCTAAAAGACGAATTGCAGGAAGGTAAAGCAAGATTTTTCCTGGCGGAGCTTGGGATATTTCTTACCCGGCAACAGGAAAAAGCAATTGTGCCGGGGTTGAAATTAACTATTGACACTACGGCCCTGCTGATTGCGAAATCAGAAGAACTGCTCGCTGAAATCAAGACCGGCAACGCGACAGCCATTACGCAACGGGCTATCGAATTAACCATCCTTGTTAAAAAAGTAACCGATAGTTTTTCCGCGGTGCAGGCTGCAATTGCCGCACTTAACCTGGCAGATACGAACCCTGCTGACATACCCTTAAAGCTTTTTAATCACCTGCTTGCCGTTTACATCGACAGGCTGGAAGGACTTGCACCACTGCTTTCCGTACTGGGTATCCTCGACCGGTCAATTGAAAATATTGACAGTGAAGATGATGAAAAACCGGAGTTCAGCTTATCAACTTTTCACTTCGATAAGATCGGTAACTGGATCACTAACCCCGCTGCCGAATTAAAGAAACTCTACGACTGGAATGATGTGTCTTTTGATGGAAAAAAACTGCTGCTGAAGTTAAAAGCCATCTTTTCAGGACTTGGGCTGCCGGTAATTTATGATGAAAGCAACGGCAAGCCAAAACTAGATATTGTACTCCTTGAAATAGTACCAACGACCGGCCTGTCACCAAAGGGTTTGGAAATTACGATAAAAAGCAACCTGGCTTCTTTTGACAAAACCTTCCTTACTGCAGACTATGATCTTCACCTGAAAACAGGTTTCACCATACCCGTAAACAGCAGGATCATTATTCAACCGGGAACAAAGGGAATCAGCCTGGCTTTGCCCGACAAGGCAAAGGTGGAGGGTGATATCATGCTGGAGCAGGTGGTGCGGAATAGAAAGGCAGGTGATCCGTTTGTGTTGTTGGGCGAGGCCGGAGGCAGCCGCCTTGAATTAATGGAATTCCATTTTAAGACGGGAACCAGGCTGGTCTGGAACCAGGCACTGCAACAGGCTGCAGGGAAGTTTTTTATGGAAGCTGCCATCCGGCAAGCCAGAATAGTGATCAAACCTTCAGGGGCAGATGGCTTCCTGAAAAATATACTGCCCGCCGGCAACTTTGAAGCATTGTTTGATCTGAACCTCGGGATCTCTGCAGATAAAGGAATGTATTTCGAGGGCAGCAGTGCACTCGAGATGTACCAGCCTGTGCATGTGGAGATGGGGCCGGTGTCGCTGGAAGGTATAACCGTTGGCCTGAAACCGGAAAACGCTAAATTCCCGG
>CAXTDO010000563.1:0-4919 GCA_964242315.1 uncultured Flavihumibacter sp. | reverse complement strand
TCCTAAGAAAATCTAAAAGATAACCAATTGGTTATCTTTTAGATTTTCTTAGGATGCTAGTGATGAACGTTGAATTATGAATGATGATTGTTTTAGAAAAATTTAAGAATAAGGTTTGTCATTTATATAGCTCATTCACCACTCACAATTCATCATCATAAATCTATTTATACGAATATCCAAAGCCCCTTTTGATAGACTGTGTCGTGAACTGGTTGTCTTTTTCGGAAGTGATAAGGATGAAAGATGCACCCATCTCAGCCGCCGCCTCTTTCAACTTCTTCATAGACTTTTTGTCTGCGGATCCGGCAGTATGGAAACCGATGATGCCTGAAGTTTTACCTCTTACTTCGCCCATCTTTTTCAATCCCAGTATAGCTCCTTTATCTTCAATCACCATAACCTTATCCCAGTCGGCACCACCACTTACTGAAACTTTGCCTGAAATCTCCTCGCTTCTTCCACTGGCATACCCGATTTTAGCCACAGCGTACTTACCGATCATTTGTTCTGCAGTTTCTCCGGGGAATGTGTAACTTATGGTATACTCATTTACCTTCACAATCTTCACGTCCTGCACTTCGCCATCGTGCTTGTAAAGTTTGTCGTTTTGTGCAAAAGTAATCAGCGTAATAACGCTGGCGATAAAAGTCAACATAATCGATTTCATAAAAATATTTTTTTGCTTTTTTTGTATGATGCAAATTAACAAAGTGGATAAGCCTTTATCAACCTTCAACGGAATGAAGTGCGGAAAGCAAAGTATGAAATGTAATTAGGCATGATGAGTCATGTAAAGTATTAAAATTATTCCATACCCTTTCATATAAAGCACAGTCGAATTCTTCTTGAATTTTTGCACCGTCTGTTAAGCCCATATCCTTTTTGATGAATTACTTTACCATCTTTAACAATGGCTACAGATGCGCCAGCTACCTTCAACTTTACCAGGGCATTTTCTATTAATGAATCAATTTTTTGAGACGTTAGTTGAGCAAAGGTTGCAGAAGATATAAAAAGTATAGGAGCAGTGATATTAAAACGGTTGCTGTTTTTTCATAATTTTAATTTTGAAAGTTAGATGGTTAGATTGTTGTCTTTGGCTTGTCGCTAACGGTTCGGGGGCTTTCAAGATTTCCCATTGTAATAATAAACACCCGAACCAGCGGAAACGAACCAAAGGTTTGTGTCTGCCCGGGATCCACAAATGCACCTGAATGTTCTTCGCCCTGGTTCGTGTCTTCACGAACCAATATACACCGGCTTCGAAAGTTTCGGTGCGTGAAGACACGCACCGAGGCGTAGGAATCCTATAGTCGCCATAGTCAATACTATTATACCTTTTTTCATTTCTTGTCAGCTTGTGCGCGGGACGTGCAAACTTCCAAAAATTATGAACAGAGCACGTAAGCATATGTATTTTATAATTATTTATTTCTGACTATCCTTGCTTTTAAAGTCCGTGAGGGTCTTTCCATCATAACTATAACGGTCAGATCCAATCCAAATACTTCCATCATTTGCCCCTAACATCCCAAAAGGCAGATTTCTACGCCCTTCATATTTTGTCTTTATTACTGTTACATGTGGATTTTTATCAGACAAAGACTGTTCATCATAACGGAAAATGGAGCCTCCTATACTAGTCAAGACGTTTCCTTTTTCATCTTCGATTATAACACCAGCACCCGTCTGATCAATTTGTGTAAAGGTACTGCCGTCATAGCGCCAAAGACCATCGGCACCGAACCAGATATTGCCTTTTTTATCTTTGATTATAGACCATACGTTCCTGAAAGTTTTGCCGTCTTTATCGGTGAGAGTGGTAAATGTTTTTCCATCATAAATGGTGATATCACCCCGCGTTCCAAACCAAATTTTCCCTGTTTTGTCTTGAACGATAGCATGAACATCATTATTGGTCAGTCCATCCGAGGTTGTAAAATTTCGAAACGATTTACCATCATAATGGCTTACTCCACCTCCAGTGCCAAGCCAAATAATGCCGGCTTTATCTTCATAAATAGGCATAACCGAATTATTGACAAGTCCCTCTCTTGTTGTAAAATTTTGAAAGGATTTCCCATCGTAATAATAAACACCTGAGCCATACGTACCGAACCAAAAATTTCCTTTTCTATCTTCTAAAACAGAAAAAAAAGGCTCTGAGATCAGTTGGCCTGTGATTTTGGTAAACGATTTTCCATCGTATCGAAAAACACCATCACTTGCTGCAAACCAAATGTTCCCATTTCTATCTTGCTTGATATCCCAAACGTGAGAAGTGAGTGTGTCTTTGGTTTCGGACTTAGTATTATCTTTTGGGAGGTTTGGTTTGTTCTGTCCTCTACCGTAGGTGAGAAAAACAAGCATTAAGAACAAAGTATAGACGGGAAAGTATTTTATCATTTTATCGATTTATTTTTTAAGAATTTCAAAAACCTAAAAGTTTTTATTGAGTTTGGAATTTTTCAACATCCACCCTTGCTGGGTATGGCATAGATCACGTTGCCTGAAACAAATAAATTGAAGACCTTTTTTTCTACAGCAGGAAGTAACAGTTTCCATGTTTTTCCCTTGTCTGATGATCTGAAAATGCCGTCAGGATGCGTACAAAGGAAGTTTTCACCAACCTGGGTAACTGAAGTCCCGAAGGCTTGCATACGAGGACGATCATCCCAGGTCCGCCCTATTGAATCAATAACAACTTTGTTGCACGCATTATTGGGCTGCCAGGTTTTACCGCCGTCGTAGGATGTACTTAGCCTACTGGTATTCACGGTATTCGAGTCTGAATTGGAAGTGATAGCAGCGAATCCACCTCTGATCGATTTTACATCGAAAGCCACACTGTCCTCACTAATCACCCGCGACCAATTTTCGCCATTATCGGTCGATCTTATTATCCTTTTCATACCGATCGCCAGCAGTACGCCATTTGCTTCTGCCAAATGCCCAACAAAGCCTCCGAAATAGACAAGTTTCCAGGTTTTTCCACTGTTATCAGTTTTAAAGATGCCTTCGTCGGTGCCGATGAAAATTGTACCTCCGGCAGTTTCAAAAGCGCTGCGTAGTCGTGGCTCATGAGAATGGTCAAATATTGGCGACCATATACTCGTTCCGTCTGTTTTTTTCACATTTACACCCCAGTAATTGTTGCCAACTATCCCGGACTTACCGGGGGCAATACTGCTATGTTCGTCAGGCAAAATCTCTTTGGTCCAAAAAGGAGCTGTGGCATTTGGTGTACTGTGATACAGTCCGTTTCCAACCCTTAAAAACAGCCCTTTATCATTTGCAAAGAAGCTATTTCCCCGGATACTATCTTTCCGCAAATTTTCTGGCAGCCCTTTGCTGATGTCCTGCCAGGTTTGTCCGCCATCTGTAGATTTAAAAACGATATTTTTTTTCTTCCCCGTTTCCTTTCCTTTTAGTACAAAAGAATTTATCAGGAATAATACCAGGAGGATGGCCGGAACAAATACAAATAATCTTTTCATTTTTTTTAAATTTAATTGAACAATAGGTTACAAAAGTTTGAAACCGCAAAAAGAGTGGGAGAAACGTTTCTTTAATTTTTATATCCTGTCAAAATTGATTTCAGCAAAGTTACTTTGCTACCTTCCTGCGCAGGGGATTTGCATTGTAAATAAAAGTGTAACCTTTGTAAATAAATCGTAAATAGTATGTCTGAAAGCCGAAATCTCCTCTCCGGCAAACGTAAATACCTGTACGGATTGATATTACTCTCGTTTATCTCTGTAATCTGTGTGGATTTCAGCATGACGGGCAATGATGATTTTGACTTTGCCAGAAGGGAAATTTTGCTTCGCCGGATCGGACATGAAATACTCCTTCAGTCGGGCGACAGTACCTCACGGGTAGTTCCGGTAGAAAAGATCGCCGAAAATGAATACCAAATCAGTTTTGAGAACGCTACCAGTAATGAAAAACATGGTAGCGGATTTGGTATTCTTCACAAAAAATTTTCTGACTGGTACCGGATGGCTGGCATTTATTGATTAGAAAAAACATAGAATCGTTATCAGTCTAAGACGCTTGCATAACCCTTGATTTTGTTATGCAATAAATTTACCGAGATTCCATATCCAGGTAGTGTGATACTTCGCCAGAGGCTTACTTATCTATTCAGCAAAGCGTCTAAATGAATTTTTTAAAAATAGGCTATAACAGATACCAGAAAGACCGTAAATAAAAAAGCCTTAACACATTGAAAAACAATTAGTTAAGGCTTTTTGTACCCGGGATGGGAGTTGAAAATTCTTATTTTATATTACTTCATTTTATTTCAATATACTTATTGTGTTGATAATCAAGTAAATTATGATTTTACTTGTTTTACGTGATAAGATAGAATAACAAAAAAGGGTCAACCAGAGGGTCAACCAGAATAAGAATATTTCATTTTTTTAATACTTAAAAAACAGATATGGGAGACGTAAATTTTTATTTAAAGAAACCTGTTAAGGGTGCCGGAAAATCTTTGATCTTTTTAAAGTTTAAATACAACCGCAATAACGCCCTGGTATATCCGTTCGGTCAATCTATTAATCCTTCAAATTGGAATGCAGAGAAACAAAGGGTGAAAAGCAACAGGCAAACAACAGGCGACGGTCAAAACTCATTGAACGATCTTCTTGATAACCTGGCAAAACTTACTAAAACGGCATATAACAATGAATTAAAAAATGGCGTACCAGAACCCGGTAAACTTCGAAAGCATTTAGATGATTTCTTTCTTCCAATTCTAAAAGTGAGTGAATTCGGAACTGGCTTTAATTGCCAGGCGTTCTGCAGTACATTTTTAATCGCGCCGCTATCATAGCGGAATCCTTTTTTTGCGAGCCAGTCCTGCATGTCGCTGAGGGTAAATGATATTTCCATAACTGACTCCCTGC
>CAXTDO010000562.1:0-4929 GCA_964242315.1 uncultured Flavihumibacter sp. | reverse complement strand
ATGGCAACAGTTAATAAGGAAACTGAAAAGAACACTACTAACATGGGAATAATAGAAGGAGTGAAACTCATTTCAAAGCTATAACGGGCGAGCACCCAGCTACCTGCTACCGATAATATGATACCTGTTGCCGATGCAAGGGCGCCAAGGAAAAAATATTCGAGGGCCATGATTACAAATATCTGCTTGCGGCTGGCGCCGAGCGTACGCAATAACACACTCTCCTGTATCCGCTGGTACTTGCTGATGATTACAGAAGAGATCAATACGATAAGCCCCGTCATCATACTGAAACCGGCCATAAACCGGATCACAAAGCCAATCTTATCCATGATCTTATCTAAAATACTTAAGATCAAACCAAGATCTATAATAGAAATGTTAGGAAACTGATGTACAACCGACTGTTGAAAACGAGCTGAAGTTTGCTTGTCGGGCACATGGGTAAGCAGCACATGGAACTGCGGTGCATCTTCCAGCACACCTTTTGGAAATACCACTATAAAATTCGTTTGAATCCTGTTCCAGTCTACATTACGCAGACTGCCTACTAAAGTGCTGATGATAGAGCCTTGTACATTAAATACCATCGTATCTCCTACTTTGATTTTGTTCCGCTTTGCAAAGCGGTCTTCCAAAGAAACATAAATGGCATCGGCAGCACTGTTTATGCTTCCAACCCATTTACCATCACTGATCTTTTCGGAAGCCGTTAAAGAGTCTCTGAAGGTAACACGGTATTCCCTGGAGAATATCCAGCGTTGCATGCCGTTAGTGCTGTCCTTTTCCAATGTTTCACCTGTAACGTTATTAATCGATTCCAGCCGCATACTCACGATAGGCACCGTACCGTTTACAGGCAAATTAAATTGGTGAGCCAGTGCAATCACTTTTTCTCTCTGTGCCGATTGAATATCGAAAAGAACCGTGTTAGGCTGATTGCCGCTGGAGGATAGATTCACCCGGTTTAATAAAATACTTTGTATGAAGAAAAGAGTACAAATAAATGCCGTTCCCAGTCCGATGGCTACGATAAGTATCACCGTTTGATTGTTTGGCCTGAATAAGTTGGCCAATCCCTGGCGCCATAAATAACTCCAGCTTTCCGGAAAGAAGCGCCGGACAAGCCATATAAGCAATGATGCCATGCCAACCAGGATTAAAAAAGCCATTAATACGCCCATTGAAAAAAAGAAGGCGCCCCGCAGGCTTGCCAACTGCTTATACGTAAACCCAAAAATAAAAAGCAGGATCAATCCATACACCAGCCATTTTATGGGATCCTTAAAAAGTTTGGACGATTCATATGATAACCGCAAGGTATTTAGCGGCGAAATATTTCTTATGGAGATCAGGGGTAACAAGGCAAAGAGAATTGATATGATCACTCCTACTATTATACCCTGAGTGATAGCGCTCCATGAAACAGGTGTTGCTATTGAAATAGGCAAGATATCTTTTAAAACTGCCGGTAAGAATTGCTGGATAAGCGTTCCCAAACCGGCGCCGATTATAGAACCCGCAGACCCGATAATCACAATCTGGATAAGATAAATTAAAAAAGCCTGTGAACCCTTTGCACCCATGCAGCGAAGTATTGCAATTGCGCTTATTTTTTCACGAACATAAATATGAATAGCGCTTGCAACACCTATGCATCCTAACAACAGTGCAATGAAACCTACAAGTGATAGATACCTTGTAAGGTCTCGAAAAGAACGGTTGGTATCCTGCTTCTGACTTTCCACGGTGTCATAAGTCAGGTTTTCTTTTTCGAGGCGTGGTTCAATCTTTTTCGTGAGCGCCTCCATGTCAACTGGACGATCATACTTAAAGTAATACTTGTAACTGATGCGACTGCCTTTTTGTGATAAGCCGGTTTGTGATAAATACTGAAGCGGAATATATACAATGGGCGCCACGGAGGCAGACAATCCTGTTTGTCCGGGTGCCGACAGTAAAGTGCCTGCAATGGCAAAGGTGGTATTTCCCACTTTAACGGAGTCACCTACTTTTGCATCGAACTGCAACATTAAAGTCTGATCTACCAGTGCCTGTTGCTGCTTACGAAAATCAATACCTGATGATTCAGGAATTGTTTCTAGTGAGCCGTAATAGGGAAATCCTCCTTTTAAGGCACGTACCTGTACCAGGCGGGTGCCCTCATTCTTTGGGAAATAGATCATGGAAGAAAAGCCACGCTCTTCCGATTTTTGATCACCCAACGAATCAACGAGTTTTTTAATATCTCCTGAAATCTCTTTACCCCCTGATATTTCAAGATCGGCCCCGATTAAAGAAGCAGCCTGGTTATCTATTTCGCTGCGCATATTGTCGCCCAAAGAATAAATAGCCACCAGGGCAGCAATGCCCAATATGATAGAAGATACAAACAGAAACAAACGGGAACGGTTACGCCGGCTATCACGCCAGGCCATTAATAGCAGCCAGGAGAAATTCATTTTTAATGATTAATTATTAATGGTTAATTATTAACGGATAGTTGGTTTATTATTATAGTGTAATCAATTAGCTTTATCGGCTCAAATTTTAATCATTATTCATCCTCCCTCCCTTCAGCCTGATAATCCTCCCGGTTTTTGCGGCAAGGTCCAGATCGTGGGTTACCAGTATGAGGGTAGTGCCTGCTTCTTTGTTCAGATTAAAAATGAGGTCGATAATTTTTTCGCTTGTTTCAGCATCCAGGTTGCCGGTGGGTTCGTCGGCAAACAAAATACCCGGACTGTTGGAAAAAGCCCGTGCAAGGGAAACTCTTTGCTGCTCTCCGCCGCTAAGCTGAGCGGGGTAGTGATGTCCGCGATCTGCAAGTCCTACTTTATTTAAAAGATCCTGTGCCCGGGGTTTTACATTTTTTTCGCCGCGCAGTTCTAAGGGCACCATCACATTTTCAAGTGCTGTGAGAGTAGGCAGCAGTTGAAAGTTTTGAAAAATAAACCCCACATATTTATTCCGGATGCCGGCCCGTTGATCTTCATTCAATTCATCCAGCTTAACACCATGTAATTCCACCGATCCCGAACTGGACCGGTCTAGCCCTGCCGCCAGTCCGAGAAGGGTGGTTTTGCCGCTACCCGATGGGCCTACAATGGCCATAGTCGTGCTCATTTCAACGGAAAAATTTATATCATCTAAAACGTTCAGGGTTCGCCCTGCACTTTGATAGTTTTTACTTACATGTTGAATGTCAAGTATGATTCCCATTAAATATACTTTATCATGTTAACGGTATTCTTCTTTCATCACTTAAAATATCTCTATTTTTGAACGATGTTTGTGTATATGATTACATCAAACAACAAATTTCCTGAATAGTTTATCTCAGGTTGTCAGCTACATGTTTAAAAGCATTACTTCTGAAGATATGAAAGGTATTCGTTTAATATCACTTGCACTGTTTATAATGTTTGGAATTTCCTGTGGCAATAATGGAAAACCTTCATCCGGCTTACAACCTGTTAAGGAAAAAGATACAGCCATGGCGCCGGGAAAAGAAAAGAATATTATATTTTTTGGAAACAGTATCACGGCTGGGTATGGTTTAAGTCCTGCCGAGGCCTTTCCCGCATTGATCCAGCATAAAGTTGATTCGTTGAGGGCTGGTTATAAAGTTATCAATGCAGGTGTAGGTGGCGAGACGTCTTCCGGAGGCAACAGCCGTATTGGATGGATCCTGCGCCAACAGCCGGATATCTTTGTGTTGGAACTTGGTGGTAACGACGGACTGAGGGGTATCCCGCTTTCAGAAACGCGAAAGAACCTTCAGTCTATTATTGATAAAGTAAAAAGCAAAAATCCTGCATCAAAAATCATTATTGCAGGAATGCAGATACCACCGAATATGGGACAAAAATATGCTGGCGAATTTCGTAGCATGTTTCCTGAACTGGCAAAGAAAAATGATGCTATTCTTATTCCTTTCCTGCTTGAAGGTGTGGGAGGTGAAGAAAAGCTTAACCAGCAGGATGGTATTCATCCTACTGCCGAAGGCCACAAAATTGTGGCGGAAAATGTATGGAAAGAATTGATAAAGATTTTATCTTAGTGCGATTACTAGACATTTTTTGACAAAACCTGAACACTTATGAAGCCACAGGATGGACCTATCCTGGTTATAGATGATGACTTGGAAGACCTGGAATTAATTAAGGAAGTATTTGAATCTATCAACGTTAACAATGAGGTATTGTTTTTCACCTCCGGCCAGGAGTTACTTTATTTTTTAAGAAACAGCAAAAAACAAGCATTAGTGATATTATGTGATGTGAACATGCCGGTAATGAACGGCTTTTCTCTGCGCGAAGAAATTAATAACGACGCTGTTTTAAGAGTGAAGTCTATTCCCTTTGTATTTTTATCAACCTCTGCCAAACCTTCAGAAGTAAACAAAGCCTACACATTAACGGTGCAAGGTTACCTTAAAAAACCCAACAGCTTCTCAGCATATCAAAATTTATTAAAAGATACGGTAGCCTACTGGTGTAATTGTTTACATCCTAATTCCTTTTAGATTCTTGCGTTAATAATTTACGGCGTTATCCAGCCATAGTTTCCTGCAATAACACTCCTGCTAACATATTGGTCCATTTAAAAGCCGGTAACCTGCTATTCTAATTGGCGGCATGCTTTTTTAAGCGAAATAAATTAGTGGTTTTACGACTGCAAACAGTATTTTTACGATAACTTAGTAAGGTAATTATGAAAGGTCATACTAGCTGAATTCCTGAAGACATCGTACTTTATGAATGAAACAACGTTTACCATTGATCACCTGCAGGCAGGCTTTACTGTTCCGTTTATTACAGACAGTGAGCGTGGCTACGTTTCGATAAATATCGACATGTATCGTGATGTTAAAGGGTTAATGCCTACCGGTAAATTCTGTGTTTATATGTTGCATCCCTGGGCAGG
>CAXTDO010000561.1:0-4932 GCA_964242315.1 uncultured Flavihumibacter sp. | reverse complement strand
GCTGAACAGGTATAAATACATGTTGCCGTATTAACATAAATCAGGTGTCCTTTGTATTTTTCGATTAGAATGTTCATGATATTGTCGGCGTTTTAATATAATACGTACGTCATTTATGTATACTCGGTTCGACCTATATTTATTTTGCTTGTTAAAAGTTAAAATTGTTAAAATATTATTAACATACTTTTGGAAGTTATTGAGGCAAGCTGTTATTGTGATAAACAGGCCACAAAGACACGAAGGCGCAAAGGAGCACAAGGGAATTATTAGTGTTTCTTCGTGCCTTTAATCATCGGTGAGATCAATCCAGGTAGGGGCGTGATCACTGGATTTTTCCCATCCCCGAACATGGCGGTCAACACCGGCTCCAACCAGGCGATTGTGGAGGTGTGAACTTAATAACAAATGATCGATTCGTAAGCCGGCATCACGTCCGTAAGCATTGCGAAAATAATCCCAGAATGTATAGATTTTCTCGTCAGGATGAGTTTTTCGCAATGCGTCGGTCCATCCTTGTGATACCAGGTTTTTAAATGCGGTGCGCACTTCCGGCCGGAACAAAGCATCATTTACCCAACGTTCAGGCTTATATACATCCAGTTCTGTTGGCATAACATTATAGTCACCTGCAAGTACTACCGCTACATCCTGAGCCAGTAGTTTCTTTGCATGAGCAGTCAGGCGTTTAAACCATTCCAGCTTATAGTCTAATTTCGGCCCCGGAGCGGGGTTGCCATTGGGCAGGTAAAGACAACCTACAATGATACCATTAACGCTGGCTTCAATATAGCGGCTATGAAGGTCAGCTGGGTCACCGGGAAGCACGCGGGTTCTTTCTTCGGGTTTATAATTTTTTGATAAGATAGCAACACCGTTCCAGCTTTTTTGTCCGTGCCAGATTGCCTGGTAACCCGCATCCTGAATTGCCTGCTCAGGGAACTTTTCCTGAGGCGCCTTTAATTCCTGCAAACAAACAACATCAGGTGTTGATTCCTGCAGCCAGCGAAGCAGCACCGGTAAATGTCCGTTAACTCCATTAACATTATAAGTGGCTATTCTCATATAACTGATAAGAGCGTATTAACAGGGGTTTATAAGCCCTGAAAGTACATTAACTTACAGGGCTTCACCCTGTACTGGTATTTATTGCAAGGCTGGCTAAAAGGCCTGAAGGGCCGAGATATCTCAGCGATGGGCAACGCCCATCGACGATAAGTGGTTGCTACAAAGGCCTGAAAGGCTGGCATATAAACCGTTAATAATCATTTCTCGTTAATATGCCGCCCCATCAGGGCTTGAATGTCCATGCCTGTAATCGATGGGCGTTGCCCATCGCTGAGATATTTCGGCCTTTCAGGCCTTTTGGTCAGCCCGTCACACAAATTATTATTAATTTTTAATAATCTTTTGAGAAAATCTGTTCAATGAGCTGCTTACATTTATCTCATAAATCCCTTTTGGAAGATTTTTACTGATTTCAAAAGATTGCGTCGCCGATCCTCCTGAATGGTTAATTACTTTGTTAAACAGTAATTGTCCGAAATTACTAAATACCTGAATAGTATATAATCCTTTAGGTTGATTGTTCAATGTTAAGTTAATGGTTGAACTAAGCAATGGATTTGGATATACACTGATGGTTCCTTTATTAACACCAAAAATAACATTTAAGATTTGGCTATTATTTGTGTTCCCGGTTATATAAACCGATTTAACACGATAGAAATTATTGCCGGTACTTATATTCGGATCAAACCAGGTGTAGCTGGCAGATGAAAGGCCATTTGCTTTCGCTGATATATCTGCCGCCTTAACAAATTGTTTTCCATTTTGTGATTTTTCAACCTCATAATGATCTACACCATTTTCCGCTGCTACATTCCAATCAACCTGTATACCGTTATTCTTATTATAAGCTTTTACAGATGTAAATGTAACAGGAAGTATTCCATTGGTTGTTGTGGTAATTTCATCAATATTAAAATCCCAAACCATCGCACCTTCGGTTGGGTCAGATACCGTTAAGCGAAACTCATCTATATTATTAAAGTTGTTGTTGTCGGCAGTAAAAGTGTGATAGGTTACATCTTCACTTGAGTAGGGTGCAATGTTACGGATTGCCTGTGTTGCCGCAGGCACAGCAACGCCATTTCTATAGCCGGTGACATTAACGGTTCCAAATGATGAGCCCGGCGATTGTACATCATACCTGAAAACAAAACTTTGCAGGTTGAAACGGTTTCCATTATGTGGCTTCATTCCCATGTATAACAGCGATTCAGTATAACTATCAATAGCAACACTCAATGATGCAGCGCCTTCTGCAGCGCTTTCACCCGTTAACCGACTTATAGAAACCGGAGAACTGCCAGAACTTCTGCCAGTAGCATCCCATCCTTCTACATATTTGGTAAATGGCGAAGGCTCAGAATAGGTGCTAACCCAATCTGTATTGAAGTTATGTGCCCCGGCCATTGTAAATGTTCCAAATGTTGTGAACGAAACCTCATTACCATAAGAAGTGCCTGCACTATTTATAGCATATGATCTAACATAATAGGTAATTCCACTCTGCAAACCGGTAACATTTTGAGAAAACGTACTAATGCCATTGCTTAGAGCAAGTTTGGTATCTGCAACCGTTGGACCTGCATTTGTTCCATAAACAAGGCCGCTTTCTGTCACGGCTGCTCCCCCGTCATCTACAACCTCACCGCTTAAAGTAGCTGACACGTCTGAAAATGTTGATACATCATACGTGTCTGGTATAGCTGCTATGGGAATAGCAGGCCCAACAACTATATTATCAAAATTAAGATCGTGTAATCCTGAAAAATTTAATGTAACGGCAGTAACGTTTACACTGTTGTTAAGTATTGTTGTTGTATTGGCGTTGTAAGTTTCACTTGGCAGTGAAGAACCTTCATATGTTACCGATAGCCATGGTGCTGTATATAGGGTGGCAGTATAGTTGGTATATTTAAGCCATGCTCCATAAAATTGAAACCTTTTGCCATCGGCACGTTGAATTCTGACGTTTGTAGTGGCGGCTGTGCTATACAATAAATTAGCCGAGTTATTGAATCCGCCGTTGGTGCTGTACGCCCATCCACCGTTTCCCGCGTTCACGAATGTATAAGAAGTTCCTCCGAGCGTTACGGTTGCCGTTTGTATCCATTCAGGAACACCGGGATAAGCTGTGAACGCCGGAGCTGTAGCAAAGTCCGCAGTGTATTGTTGGGCTTCAATTATTGTTGACAGAAAAACGAAAACAAGGAGGAAAATAAATTTAAAAGTAGAATTTTTCATGGTGTTGATTTTATATTTATCGTGATGCTTAATACCCCCATATCGGAGTGATTAAGTATTCTGATAACAAAAATGATTCAGCAGCTATTCTTTTATTTAAAGCAATAGTTACAGCATATAAAACTCAACATATATTATTAATAAACATCCTGATACCTGAACCGATTATAATGATATAAGTGAAGGTGAGTAGGAATTTGCAGGGAACCATTAGCCGGTGCTGTATATATATACTTAATTTTCTTAACCAACTTAATCAGAAATGTGTCAACGCTTCGCTTTGATTAAACATGTTTTCGACATGTTATTCTATGTGATCCTTTTTGTAGTAATCGCTTCAACCCATATATTTTTTTCGCAACGATCGCATTTCTTTGGAAAGGATAAGTCTTCTACTTTACCACAGTAGGTACAAGCATATTTTCCCGGTAAATTTATCTGATCCGTCATTTTGTTGTATGCCTTGGGAAGAACCGGAAGGCCAGCTATAACGTCATCGTCAGGATAATAATAAAAACTTAAATTCCCGGTAGTCTCAAGTATAGCCGTTCTGATTTGTCCAAGGTGCTCTATACTTTGTTGCCGCATTTCGGAGAAAAATTCGTCTTTGGCAAAAGTGTGTGTATTTTGAGTTGCCAGAACAAACATGCCATCTTCGATAATATATTCGGGTTTACCTTCCAGCAATGTTTCCATTCGTTCAGATTTAATAATCAGCCATGTGATTAATCTGTAAAGCCCAAGGATTACTGCAAATACAAGAATAGCCGGAATTATTGAAACGTCGTTTTGAAACATCGGATCTCCGGCTGCTGAGCCCAAACTGATTATTATTGCTACTTCGAAAAGTGAAAGCTGTCGTATACCTTTTTTGCCGGTTAGTCTTAAGAAAGTTAGTACTATCAGGAACATCACAAAAGTTCTTAGAAGTATTTCAAGAGCAAAGTGAATGTCTAAATTTTCAAAGAAAATTTTATTAAAGTCAAAGGCCATAATCAATGTTTTATAAGAGACAGTACACAACAGAATTTGATCAAACTTGTTCTCTGGCTAGCGGGATAGCTTCTTTACCTCTGGTATTTCCTCTGTGGTTAAAAACACTTACAAGTGTCTATCTATTAATCAACATCGGTTTTCGATGGCACAAGTATTTATAGTATAAAAAATAAATTTTAATATATGTTTTATCATGTACAATCGTTAATTAATCCAATAGTTAAAGATGAGCCGGATCCGTCGGCAGCAAATGCTTTGCAGGAAGGATTAGGGGGCAATTTGGTGAGATGCGTACCATGATGCAGTACCTTTTTCAAAGTTTCAATTTCAGGGGAGATGCTACTTCTTACCGGGATTTAATTCAGGGAGTAGGAATAGAAGAGATAAGTCACGTAGAACTCATCTCAAAAACCATTGCTCAGTTACTCGACGGAGCTCCTGAATACCATGGCAAAAAGTTTGAAGCACCTGGAGCCGGTGGAAATGCCACAATGGAAATGGCAAAAGAGCAACAAAATCCCCATCATTTCATTGTTGGTGCTCAGGGAGCCCTGCCGGTGGATGCTGCAGGAAATCCCTGGAGTGGATCATATGTCCACAATCATGGTAACCTGGTACTGGATC
>CAXTDO010000560.1:4066-4938 GCA_964242315.1 uncultured Flavihumibacter sp. | reverse complement strand
GTATCTCATTACCGTTTACATCATAACCGGGGTAGAGGCGTTTGATGCTTACGGTATTACCGCTCAGATAGGTTGCCCAGCTTGAATTTAATTCGGCATACCCCACACCGGGACGGTTAATGCCGGTTTCGAGGTTGTATTGCACGTTAGACTCCAACGTAATAAAATCATTCTTACCCAAACTAGACCTTAAACTCAGGTTGGAAGTTTTTCTTTCAAAGCTCGAATTAGGCGTTTGTGCATCAGATTTAAGATCAGAAACCGACAGCCTGAAATTCAGTTGTTTGCTTCCCCCGGAGAGTGCTACCGTATTTGTCCAGTCTTTACTTGGACGATAGAAGTCCTTGATATTTTGTTTGGCCCCTACGATAGAGTAAGGTCTCATTACACCATCGAACTGAACAACCTGCGAGCCGTCTGCCTTTGCTCCATACGAAAGCCTGCCGGCACTAAGTGCGGCAGCCTGTGTGGCAGGTTTCACGCCATCATTGCCTGAGCCATATACGGTTTGAAAATTCGGATAGGTAGAAGGAACGCCTACCACAAAGTTAGAGCTGAGTTCCACACCAATACCCTGACCTGTTCTGCCGCTTTTTGTTGTGATGAGGATTACTCCGTTAGCAGCCTGGCTACCATACAACGCAGCGGCAGCGCCACTTTTAAGCACGGTGATGGTTTCTATGTCATCAGGATTGATGCTTGAAATACCATCTCCACGGTCAATGTTAAGTCCGGTGGTATTTGTCAGGGCGCCATTATTACTTGAATTGATCGGCAAGCCGTTTACTACGTAAAGCGGTTGCCGGTTAGTGTTAGAAGAGCGGTTACCTCCGATAACGGCGCGGCTCGATCCCCGCGGTCCTGACGCTACC
>CAXTDO010000560.1:0-4056 GCA_964242315.1 uncultured Flavihumibacter sp. | reverse complement strand
GTTAAAGCATTTGCCACATTCACTTCGCGCGCCTCGGTAAATTCAGAGCCTTTTACTGTTGCCACGGAATATACCAACGCTTTTTTCTCTTTTGAAATACCGAATGCAGTAACCACCACATCGGTTAAATTAGTAGCGGAAGGATCGAGTTTGATGTTGATTACTGTCTGGTTGTTTACCGCTACCTCCTGCGTTTCGTAACCAATAAACGTAAAAACCAGTGTGCCGTTCTCCGGAGCACTGATCCGGTATCTTCCTGTTAAGTCTGTACTGGTTCCTGTTTTAGAACCCTTAACAACAACGCTAACGCCGGTTAAATTTTCACCTGCGGCACTGGTTACCTGTCCGCTTACAACTTTATCAAGCAGGTGGCGGGAAGTACCTGCGAAAACCAACTGCGCACAAGCCAGTAATAAAATCAAAGGAATAACTGTTTCCTTTAACAGGAGTTTTTTTAAGATCAATCTAAAAAGTGGCAGTGACCGGTTTAATTGCAGGTGCGCGTGAAGATAGCGCTTTTGTTTAAGCAGTTTTGAGAGGCTGGATTGAAACAAATTCATAAGTGTTAATTTATGTGTTTTGGTTAGTTTAAACTTCATCTGGAGCCGAGGGCATCTTTTTATATAACCAGTCTGTCGTTGGAGAATTTCCAGATCAAATTATGCAGTTGTAATGATCCTGAAAGTTATTATCAAAACGCAATACTGCCTGCGTGCGGTTTTGTCTAAAGATTCTGGTGATTGTTAAAAATAGAGTAATTTTTAGAGTTATCACAAAATTAATGTCATATTTTTATTTCTTGCTATTGATGAAAAAGTAAGTCAATGTCCTTGACTGTAAGTGATGAAAGACTTTGATTCATGTTAACTATTCATCTTTTATTTTTTAAGTATACTAATTCATTAAAATACAGATAATGAAAATAATTATAACGATATGCCTCTCCATTTTCATTATGCTGCAGCAGGTGCAAACGGCTAGTGCCCAATCAACAAAAGTTGACGCTGAAAAAAATCTATCCAGGCTTGGTATCACCCTCATTATACCTGTTCCGCCAACAGCTAATTTCGTTAAAGCCGTTCGAACAGGAAACACGGTTTATCTGTCAGGGCATGGTCCCGATAAGCCGGGTGGCGGACAGGTTACCGGCAAGTTAGGTAGTGACTTGTCGGTAGAGCAGGGACAGGAAGCGGCCAGACTGGTAGGCATCTCTTTGTTGTCCACTTTAAAAAATGAAATTAAAGATTTGAACAAGGTGAAGAGAATCGTTAAGGTATTGGGACTCGTAAATGCCATACCTACCTTTGAAAGGCACTCACAGGTAATGAATGGCTTTTCCGATCTGATGGTGCAGGTTTTTGGCGAGAACGGCAAACATGCACGATCCGCCATCGGCGTAGGTTCCTTGCCAAATAATATACCGGTGGAAATTGAAATGATTGTAGAGATTAAGGAATAGGTATGAGGTATGGGGTATGAGGTAAAAAAACTCTAACTCATAACACATTCCACCTCATACCTCATACCCCATACCTTAAATAATAACTCATGAAACGTAGAGAAATTATAAAAAGTCTTTCAATACTGCCGTTGTTTGGCGGGATCATTTCCAGGATAGTTCCATCCGCCGCAATGGCTGCGCCTGTTTCTACCAAGCGTGATCTTTTTAAAGAACTGGGTGTACGTACTTTTATTAATGCAAGGGGAACCATCACCTTTATGACGGGCTCACTGATGCATGATTATGTATTGGAAACCATAAGTAACAGTTCAAAAGATTATTGTATGATTGATGAACTGCAGGATAAGGTGGGCGAAAAGATCGCTGCCATGGTACATGCAGAAGCGGCTACCGTAACGTCAGGAGCCTTCTCGGCACTTTGTTTGGGCATGGCGGGGATACTTACGGGGATGGATACAAAGAAGGTGGAACAACTGCCACACCTGGAAGAAAATGGTATGAAATCGGAAGTGATTATCCAGAAGAATCACCAGATAGGGTATAATCATGCGTTTATTAATTGCGGCGCTAAGCTGGTATATGTTGAAACTGCTGAAGATGTAGATAAGGCTGTGAATGAAAAAACCGCTTCCATGCATTTTCTTAATTGCAATGCCCTCGATGGAAAGATCAAAGATAAAGAATGGGTATCTCTGGCTAAAAAACATAACCTGCCTGCAACCATAGATATAGCGGCAGATGTACCACCGGTTTCCAATCTCTGGAAATTTAATGATATGGGTTTTAGTTTCGTCGCAATATCCGGTGGCAAAGCGATGCGTGGCCCTCAAAGCGCCGGACTGCTGATGGGTAAGAAAGAGATCATCGCTGCCGCACGCCTGAGTGCGCCACCAAGAGCTAATACGATTGGACGCGGAATGAAAGTAAATAAGGAAGAGATCCTTGGAATGTATGTAGCGTTGGAAAGATACATCAACCAGGATCATGATAAGGAATGGAAAGAATGGGAAGACAGGGTTGCCGTTATTAATAATGCGGCTAAAACTGTTGCAGGTGTTACCACCGATGTTTCAGTTCCACCCATAGCTAATCATACGCCTACTTTGCAGATATCATGGGATACCGATAAGGTAAAAATCTCCGGTACCGATTTATTAGCCGCATTGAGCAAAGGCAACCCTTCCATTGAAGCTTACGGAGGCGGAAAAAATTCCATCACCGTTTCACCGTGGATGATGAAAGCCGGGCAGGAAAAAATTGTAGCGGTGCGGATTAAGGAGGAGTTGAGGAAGGCTATCCTTTAGTTTTTTTTAACCACGGAGGAGTGTCCTCCGTGGCCCTCCGTGCTACCTCGGCTTTTCCTCCGTGGTTAAAAAAATCATTGCGTTTTTACCGGCTCCTTAATTTGTGCGCTGATCCGCTTTCTTACATCGGCCACCTCTGCCGTAGAAACGGCTGGCGCTTTGTTACCAAAATTACTTCTGATGTAAGTAAGCACCTGGGCTGCCTGTTCATCGGTTAAGAAACTATGAGAAGGCATGGCATTATTATAGGGCTGGCCTTTTACCGTGATGGGCCCTTCAAGCCCTTTTAACAGCGTTGTGATCAGTTTTTCACTCCCCCAACCCCTGCCTCTGCCGGCTATCACCCATTCGGAGCTGTCAAGAGGTGGAAACCTGTTGCCATCGCCTTTTCCATTCTGCTGGTGACATGAAATGCAATAGGTACCATAAACTTTTTCGCCACCCTCCATCATGCCTGTTACCAGGTTATCTTTTAATGAATCAGGGGTTTTTATATGAGGCATTAATTTTCGTTTACTCATAGCGGTCAGTTGTTCAGGACCGAATTTAGTTTTGTCGCCTTTATATCTTATTCTCCATATCTTACCATGTTCCGTTTCACTGATGTATAAAGAACCGTCAGGACCCATGGCAATACCCATTGGCCTGTATACCGCATCGCTCACATTTAATACAGGTTCTACACCTGCAAAGCCGTCGGCAAACACCTCCACCGGTCCGTTGAGCGCCCCGTTCTTGTGAGGCACGAAGCCGATGAAATACCCGGACTGCGGGTAGGGCCCACGGTTAGTAGAGCCATGGAAAGCGATAAAAGCGCCGTTTTTATATCGTGCCGGGAATTGCTTGCCGGTATAAAAAAATAAATCGTTTGGAGCCCAGTGTGCCGGGAAGCCGATCAATGGCTGCGCATACTTATTTCCATCACCGGTTTTTTTTCCATCACCACCATATTCAGGGTTTAATACTTTCTTCTTTTGCATCTGGTCATAGAAGTAGTAAGGCCAGCCGGCATCGGTGCCTTGTTTTACTTTTAGAAATTCTTCCGCAGGCAACAAGGCGCTTTGCCAGGGTGTAAACAGGTCGGGCCATAACAAACGCAGGTCATCGCGGCCATGCATTACGCAGTACAATGTTTTGTCGGTGTTGTTCCAGTCGAGGGCCACGATGCTTCTCAGGCCTGTTGCGAATTTCACGCCGTCGTTGCGGGTCTGATCCTGTTTCTCTGCGTCAAATTGCCAGATTCCGCCATAATCTTCCAGTAACGGGCAATTCGGTAATCCTGGCTAACCG
>CAXTDO010000559.1:0-4940 GCA_964242315.1 uncultured Flavihumibacter sp. | reverse complement strand
ATCGAATCCATCACTATTTTGAAAGATGCATCATCCACCGCTATGTATGGTTCACGCGGCGCTAATGGTGTAATCATGGTCACCACCAGGAAGGCTGCCTCTGACCGTACGGAAGTAAGTGCTTCTGCAATGGCGGGAGTACAAACCGTTCCACAGAAAGGAAGGCCCCAGATGCTGAACCAGCGCGAATTTGTAGACCTGCAACGCGAGAAGATCGCCATCAAAATAAGACAGATAGAAAACAGGGAACCGGTGAACGCTGACTATCCAATAGAATACCAGAACCCGTCAAGCCTTGTTGGTGATGGAACCGATTGGTATGATTTGTTGCTAAGGCCGGCGTTGATACAGGAGCAGAATGCCAGCCTGCTGAAAGGCACCAAAGAATCGCGCATTAATTTTAGTCTGGGCCATTATAAACAGGATGGCGTTTTAAAATATACAGGTTTGGAAAGATTCAGCGGAAAACTGGGTATGGAATCTAACATCGGTAAGCGCGTTAAGATTGGAGCTTCACTGCAACCGGCTTATATTGCTCAAAACCGCACCAACACCAATGCCAGCAGGGAAGACATCCTTGGTGTTTCGATCTGGGCGAACCCCACCCTGAAACCTTACAATGACAAAGGCGAACTGGTACCTTACCTGGTATCGCCACAGAATAAATACCACTCGGCCTGGAGCTTTGTTAACCCGTTGTTCAACCTGAAATCAACCACACAAACCGACAAGCAATTTCAGAACCTGGGCATTGCCTATTTTGAATGGAAGATCATAAAGGATCTCACCGCCAGGTCGTCGTTGAATACCAACTGGTCGTCGTCAAAGTACTTTCAGTATATTCCAAGTACGGTCGGTTCCTCTAATACACCGCCCACTACCGGTACGGGAAGATCAACCAGCATCACCAGCCAGACCTTCGACTGGCTGGTAGAAAACACGTTGAGCTATGAGAAATCTCTGGGCAACCACCGCTTCAGTGC
The DNA here is from genome assembly GCA_964242315.1 of uncultured Flavihumibacter sp. Taxonomy (GTDB): domain Bacteria; phylum Bacteroidota; class Bacteroidia; order Chitinophagales; family Chitinophagaceae; genus JADCRZ01. The sequence goes on along the minus strand of CAXTDO010000559.1, from coordinate 3,957 downwards.
ACTTGCAGGCTACACCACGCAAAAAAGCACTTCCCGGGGCATCAATCTTAATGCCGATCCTTATGCAAATGACCTCCTTCAAACAATTAATGCGGCACAGGCCATTAAATCCTGGGGCGAAAGCGTTAATCAATGGAGCATGATCTCTTACCTTGGTAGAGTTAACTATTCATGGACTGATAAGTATTTACTCACCGCAACCTTCCGCTCAGACGGCTCTTCAAGATTTGGTGAGGCCAACAGGTTTGCCAACTTTCCTTCCGTGGCTGCCGCCTGGCGGGTAACGCAGGAAGAATTTATGCGTCACTTTAAATCTGTAGATAACCTTAAACTGCGTGCAAGCTTTGGCACCAGTGGAAATAATAACATCGGTAATTATGCCTCACTGGCATCAGTAAACGCAGGAGCATATGTGTTTGGAAACACGCAGGTATCCACCGCTACCATCGGCATTTCCAATCCAAACCTTACCTGGGAAGAATCGCAACAGGTTGATGGCGGTTTTGACCTTTCTATGTTCGGGAACCGGCTATCATTAATAGTGGACGTGTATAACAGAAAGAGCAAGAATATGCTGCTGACCAATATTATTCCGGCCATTACAGGCTTTAATACCCAGATTGTAAATATGGGTAATGTGCGCAACAGGGGCCTGGAGATTGCCCTGGGCGGAGCGCCTGTTTCATCCCGTAATTTCCAATGGGGTGTGAACCTGAACCTTTCATTCAACCGTAACAAGGTGCTATCATTAAACCAGAATGGCGACAGGATCTTATCTGGAAGCAATGATAACAACCCAACGCATGTTACAGTTGTAGGAAAACCTATCGGACAATTTTTTGGATATATATTCCAGGGGTTGTATACTGCAGCGGATATAGCAGATCCTAAGGTTCCTAAATATCCCCAGGTGTATGAGGGCGCAGGAAAATATGTTGATATAGACGGCGATGGACAGATCAAGGATCTTTCAGATTATACCATTATCGGCAACCCATACCCTGATTATATCTTCGGTTTTTCAAACAGCTTTTCTTACAAAAATATCAGCCTGTCTGTTATTATCAACGGCCAGTCTGGCGGACATACCGTTAATGGCCTGAGACAGACTGTCGATAACCTTCAGGGCTTCTTTAATGTAAGTAAGGAATGGCTCAACCGCTGGCATAGTGCACAGGACCCCGGTGATGGAAAGCATTACGGTATACCTAACACCACACCAAGCCTGGGTCACCGTATGAATACCGGTTGGGTGGAGGATGCTTCTTACATGAGGATAGCTAATGTAACGCTTGGGTATACATTGCCTGCCAACTGGATGAAACGCACCGGCTTTATGAATGGCGCGCGATTATACGTAACTGTTCAGAACCTGGCAATGTTTACCCGTTACGGCGGCGCTAACCCCGAGGCACAGTCGGTGAATATCAATAACACTTTGTCACCGGGGTTTGATATTTCATCTTATCCTTTATCAAGAACGATATCAGGCGGACTGAACTTATCATTTTGATGATAAAGAATTTTCACTATTCAACAATCAATGTTCAATGTTCAATAAAGAAGTTAACGAAGAATAGTTCTTTACTGAACATTGAATATTGATCGTTGATTATTGAAAATTAAATGAAATGCGGCCTCGTCAAATATCAACAAAGCATTATAAAATTGTTTAAATAGATTTCACTGTCATGAAAAAATTATCTTTTTTAATTCTTGTAATATCGCTTGGAGCATGTAAGAAAGATTTTCTTACAATTTACCCGCAAAACGCGCTTAACGAGGGCAATTTCTATAACTCTGAGAAGGAATACATCCTGCTTGCGAACGGGTGTTACCTTGGTATGCGCAATTATGAAAAAGAGCAGCACTGGGTGATGGCGGAATTACCCTCTGACAACGGCAGCTTTCAATATAACAATGTTTCAGGGGAAGCTTCGAAAGGCATCATGGACCAGTTGCTGTTCGCCTCAAACAACATCGTGTATTCCGGCTTCTGGAATTTTTCTTACAGTGGCATCACCAACTGCAATAAACTATTGAGCGAGATTGACAGAACCGGCGTAACATGGTCCAAACCATCTTATAAAGACCGATGCGCAGGAGAAGCGTACTTTTTAAGGAGCCTGTATTATTTCAACCTGGTACGTCAGTTTGGTGGTGTGCCGCTGGTATTGGAGCGCGTTACATCTATCGAAGCGGTAGGCATTAAGCGTTCAACAGAAGACCAGGTGTATACCCAAATAGTAGCCGATTTAAAGCAGGCGATTGCCCGTTTTACTGTAGCGACAGACGTAGAAGAAAACGGGCGCGCCAACCTGGGCGCTGCCAATGCCTTATTGGGCAAAGTTTATCTTACCATGCACAAGTATGCCGAAGCAGAAGCTGCTTTAAAAATAGTTATGGATTCAAAGAAATACGACCTCCTGCCTAACTATTCAGATGTATTCAATCCTTCAAAAAAAGATTATAAAGAAACCATCTTTGGCATTCAGTATTCAGAGAATAGCACGGAACTGGCAAACCGTTTTATATTCTGGTTTGCTCCCTGGAACTCTGCAGGCGCGGTAACAAAACGTGCCAACATCAGTATCATCACCGGCGGGTGGAACCAGCCTACGGACGACCTGATCAACGCATTTGAAGCAGGTGACAAACGTAAAAACGTTTCAATCGGAATCTATAATGGTAAGGACTGGGATGGCATTGTAAAAGCAATTCCTTATTGCGCTAAATACTTTCCACCGATCTCCGCTCCTGACGATAGGGCCGGCGATAACCTGCCCGTTATCCGATACTCGGACGTATTATTAATGTATGCCGAAGTGCTGAACGAACAGGGACGCACAACCGAAGCACTTCCCTATGTGCAGCAGGTACGCAACCGTGCAGGACTAACCAACGTGCTTTCTGGCTATTCAAAGGAAACCCTGGCGGACCTTATCGCCAAAGAACGCCAGGTAGAATTTTGTTTTGAAAACCAGCGCTGGTACGACCTTAAAAGAACGGGCAAGGCAATCGCCGTACTTACCGCCCACGGCGCCCGTGAAAAAGCAAAACGTACCTATCTGTTTGCAACGGCTTTCCAGGTGGCTCCTTACAAATTACTGGCTCCCTTGCCTGAAACGGAAGTGGTGATTAATAAGCTGGAACAAAATCCCGGTTACTAAACGCGATGTCATTATTATATGGAAAATATTCAATATTCAACAAACAATACTCGACTTTCAATAAAGACCTGCCAGGCAAATAAACAATGAATTATTGATATTGATTATCGTTTGTTGAATATTGAATATTATTAAACTTAGCATCTCTTAATTGAATGACATTAATATTAAGCGTCACAAATATCTTTTATGAACAGAGTTACTATCATAACAGCATTACTGTTCTCCCTGCCTTTTTTTATTTCTTCCAAAAGCGGGAAGCCGCCGGCCAGGCCTAATATCGTTTACATTATTGTGGACCAGTGGCGCGCCCAGGCAACAGGTTATTCAGGTGATAAGAATGTAAGTACTCCCAACCTCGACCGTCTTGCTGGTCAAAGTATGAATGTAAAGCATGCCATTTCAGGAATGCCTGTCTGTACGCCTTATCGCGCCTCTTTGTTAAGCGGCCAGTACCCATTAACCACCGGAGTTTTTATGAATGATGTGATGCTGGATACCGCAAAAAATACACTCGCCAAAATTTATAAAAAGAATGGTTACACTACCGGGTTTATAGGCAAGTGGCATATTGACGGCCATGGCAGGAAGAGTTATATTCCTGAGAACAGGCGGCAAGGCTTTGAATACTGGAAAGTGCTGGAGTGTACGCATGATTATAACAATTCCCTTTATTACGCCGGCAACTCCGATAAAAAACTTGTGTGGGATGGTTACGATGCCGTTGCCCAAAGTAATGATGCCAGTAATTACATCAGCCAACAGGCAAAAACACAAAAGCCCTTCC
>CAXTDO010000558.1:0-4961 GCA_964242315.1 uncultured Flavihumibacter sp. | reverse complement strand
GCGCTGCGCAGCAAGACGGCGGAGGCACTCACAGGCTTCTCATCCGACCAGCTGAGCGTTGCTACCAAGAACGGCAAGGTGTATGTAAGTTTGCAGGAAAGCCTGCTCTTTCCATCGGGAAGCGCGATGGTAAATCCCAAAGGCAAGGAAGCCCTGGGCAAGCTGGCAGAAGTGCTTAATACGAATCCGGATATCAATGTAAATATCGAAGGACATACCGATTCCATCCCGATCCGCAACCGATTTGAAGACAACTGGGCGCTGAGCACCGCACGGGCTACTTCTATCGTACGAATACTCACCAAAGATTATAAAGTTGAGCCTGTAAGGGTAATAGCTTCAGGTCATAGTTCTTATGATCCTCTGGAAAGCAATTCAGATCCCGAAGGCCGTGCCAAGAACCGGAGGACTGAAATTATTCTTACACCTAAGCTGGATGAGCTGTATAATCTGATTAATGGTAATGGATGACGTTAGCTCTATAGTTACTATTTTTGCGCTAATTATGGCCTGGATTCGTCCGGGTCTTTTTATATCTACTCATTTCGCTGTTTGAAAGTGATAATAATTACTATATTTGCGGCTCATAAAAAAGACTCTGTAGCTCAGTTGGTAGAGCAGCTGACTCTTAATCAGCGGGTCCAGGGTTCGAGTCCCTGCGGGGTCACGGAAAGGGACAAAATGAAAATTTTCATTTTGTCCCTTTTGTTTTTGAGCAAATATCTAATTGCCAGATAATTTCATATTTCTTATCTCCGTTTATAGTGAATAGTTTTCAGAGACACTCATTTCATACATCGAACCATAATCTGTAATTGCTAGGTATTTTAATTGACTTAAAACAAACTATACAGAGATTTATCGAGTCAAAAGAACACATTTATGCCCTAGTTTCATAGGGATAACCTCTTGGGACTCGAACCGCCTTAAATCATTAATAGATACTAAGTTCTATTAAAAAATTTAGAGCACCTTAAATGTACATCGAACCGCTTAATCGTAATGATTGGTGAATAAGTTCGGATTCCTATGGGTGAATTGATGGTTGTTGGAATTCAATTTTAAAGTTGGCGAGATCATATAAGAATGACAGGGTATGCTGAATCTGCGAAGCTGAAGGATGATTCCTCTTCGTTGCTTTATTTCGAAGATCAGCTTATATTCTGATGACAGTTCATCCAGTTCTATTAAATTGCTTTCATTAGTAATTGGTGTTTTAATGAGATAATTATAGCTTGCGGAATGACGATAAAATCCTGGAGCTTTTTAATCATAAGATAGGCTTCGGCTATATTTCTGCTAAACCTGTCCCATTTAGTGAAAAGAACATAATCAGGTCTATTGGATTTATAGGTTTTATAACTTGTCAATAAAGACGACCATGTTGGACGTTTGAAATTTCTAGCGGGAAAATCCTCAAAGAAGATATTTTGAATTCGGATACCATTTATCAGGCAATGTCGAAGCAACACGTCTTCCTTATATTTTATCGAAAATGCTTTTTCTGCTTGTTCGTCTGTGCTCACGCGAATGTATAAATCTGCCGTCTTCATTGTGCTAATTTTTTGACGGCAATTAATTTAATCTTGGAATACTGAATGTAACTGTTATCCTATTATGCATAAACTCTAAATTTTGAGAAAATTTCTCATTTTTTTATTAAAAATCATATTTTTGAGAAAATTTCTCAAAAATGCTAATCGAGTTCTCAGTAGCTAATTATTTGTCATTCAAGGATAAAACGACTTTAAGCCTTCTTTCTACCTCAATTAAAGAGCACAAGGATAAGAATATATTTTCTAGAGAAAGACATGATCTGCTCAAAGGGGTCGTGCTATATGGAGCCAATGCTAGTGGGAAAAGCAATTTTATCAAAGCAATGTCCACTATGCGGAGGCTTATTCTTTTCTCTTTTGAAAAATCTTCCACTGAGGAATTAGGAATCACACCATTTCTTTTAAGCACTGAAACAGAAAACGCTCCTTCTTTATTTGAGGTAGTTTTCCTTATTAACAATATCCGTTATCGTTATGGATTTGAAGTAGACGATACGGCTATACGTGCCGAGTGGTTATATGAAGCGATCAAACAATCAGAAAAGCCACTATTTATTCGCGAAAAGGACGGAATTGAGGTAATAGAAAAATCTTTTCCTGAGGCGAAAGACCTGGAAGAAAGAACAAGAGATAACGCCCTTTTTCTTGCAGTTATCGATCAATTTAATGGGAAAACAGCAAAGAAGATAATGCAATGGTTTAGCAATTTTATTACAATATCAGGGCTAAGTCATGAAGGCTATAAGGCCATGACTTTTGGTCTGCTTGAGGACAAAAAAACCAGACATCTTCTATTGGATTTTTATAAAAAGCTGGATTTAGGCTTTGATGATATTACAACAGATAAAAAGCCTTTCGATCCGAAGGAATTACCTGAAGATACTCCTGAAAGCCTGGTGAAACAACTCATAACAGACCTTCAGGATTCTTTCCGAATTGATATTAGGACCATCCATAAAAAATATAATGCAAAAAATAAAATAGCCGGAAAGGTAGAATTTGAAATGCGAAGCCAGGAATCTTCCGGGACCAACAAGCTATTCAATATCTCAGGACCTGTATTCGATGTATTGAATGATGGAGGAGTTTTAGTTATTGATGAACTGGATGCCAGTTTGCACCCTTTGCTAACACTTGCTATCACCCGGTTGTTCAATTCGGCTGAATTCAATCAAAAAAATGCCCAACTGATTTTTGCTACGCATGATACCAATCTTTTGAATTATGGAAATTATCGTAGGGATCAGATCTATTTTGTAGAGAAGAATAAATACGGTGCCTCCGAAATGTACTCACTGGTTGAATACAAGGAGGAAGGCAAAACCATTCGAAAAGACCGTTCTTTTGAAAAAGACTATATCGAAGGTCGTTATGGCGCTATTCCTTTCATTGGAAATCTTTCAAATGTTGTAAAGGAATGGCAAGAAAGATAAAGATACCCAATGAACACCTCAAACGCTATGTAAGGCAGGAACAGAAGCGTAAGCTGAATGTTCGTACTAAGCGTATGTATTACCTGATTGTTTGCGAAGGAGAAGCTACAGAACCTAACTATTTCGAAGGTTTGAAGCAGGACTTACCTACAGGCGTGCTGACTGCATATCAAATAGATATTGAGGGTACAGGACGTAATACAGAGTCTTTGCTGGATGAGGCATTGTGTTTAAAGGTTGTGCACGAAAAAAACAGTACCCGTCCTGTGGACAGACTTTTGGTGGTCTTCGACCGGAATAGTTTTGCTGCAAACGACTTTAATAACGCTATTGTTCGATGTGCTAAAAGCAATCCTGTGATTGGCTGTGCTTGGAGTAACGAAGCGTTTGAGTTATGGTATTTGCTCCATTTTCATTACTACCAAAACGCAATGAACCGACAGCAATATCAAGGTTTGATAGAAGATAATCTTCGTCCTTATGTTGGTGATGATTATAATTATGAAAAGAACAGTAAAGAGATGTATGCTTTACTGAAAGAGCATGGTAGTATTGAAGATGGAATTCGGAATGCCAAACGGCTTACGGAAACTTATGGAGAAAGGCAGAACTATGCAAATCATAATCCGTGTACGATGGTAGATAAGCTGGTGGAGGAATTGATGAGACTAAAATAAGAACGATAATAGATGTCAAACGATTTAGTAGCATATTCAAGAGCAGGGGATGTTTTTCATTACAGGTGGGCTGCCAGGCGCTGCCTGAAACTCATATACCCCAATTCTTGTTTAACGGGAATATACATTGAAGGGTCGCCCGAAACAGAAAAAGCAGGAGAATATGTAATAGACGTTTCAGAAGATAGTATTGGAGATGCTGGAAAGAAGAAAATAGATTATTATCAGTTGAAACATACAACTGTGCAAAGAAATGAGCCATTTACAATAAGCGACTTAAAAGATACCTTCACTGGTTTTGCTGCAAGATACCTCCAGCATAAAAAAGAGCATAACCCGGATGTTTCCGCCATTTCCTTTACTGTAATTACGAACAGAAAAGTTGCGGATTCGTTCAAAGCAAACCTATCCGCAATTATAAAAAAGGAAAAAGTTGACCCTGTTTTCAAGAGAACAATTGAGGGTTATACTAACCTTTCTGAAGATGGTCTGGTGTCATTCTGTTGTATGCTACACTTAGAAGATGGTGAAGGGGACTACAATATTCAAAAAAGTGAGCTAAGACTAGAGTTAGCTCAATTGATTGCAGGTTCTATTGAAAATGCACAAATTGAAAATCTTGTTGCATTAGTACAAGAGAAGGTATTACCGGATGCTGATGGTAGTATTAATCGAGAAGACGTTTTAAAACGTTTTGGTATAACCTCTGAAAAAGAACTATATCCTGCACCGGCTAAATGGGATGATCTTGTAAACTTAATCGAACGCAGCCAGCATTCTATTCTTCAGAACACTATTGCTGGTTCATCCCATCCCGTTATTGTACATGCAGCCGGCGGCGTGGGAAAATCCGTTTTCTGCCGCCAGTTAATAAATTCTTTGCCAGAAGGATCTTTAGGTATTGCTTATGATAGTTTTGGTGCAGGAAGCTTTAGAAATCGAAGTGAATCCCGACATAAACATAGAGACGCTTTAGTGCAAATTGCAAATGAGCTTGCTTCCAAAGGGCTATGTGATCCGTTAGTCGTACAGAATACAACTCTGGACGAGGATATCATGCGGAAATTCCTTCAACGACTTGAAACTTCAGTGGAATCTCTGAAAAAAGTAACTGATAGAGCTCAACTAATCATTTTGATTGATGCTGCGGATAATGCAGAGATGGCTGCCAAAAAATACACGCAATCCTGTTTTGCTCATGAGTTATTACGTGAGAATATGCCGAGTGGATGTAAGTTGGTGCTTTTATGCAGAACCGAGCGCATCCATTTATTACAGCCGCAAAGCTTTATTAC
>CAXTDO010000557.1:0-4976 GCA_964242315.1 uncultured Flavihumibacter sp. | reverse complement strand
GCGTTATGCAAAATAAACAGGCAGACAGATAATATTACAGCTTTCAGAAAGCAGGATGGAATTGAAAAAGTGAATTTGTTGAACCGGTTATTTCTATTTCAAAACGGGCTAATGGCAGCTTCTACCGTTGAGGGTTACTATCTTTTTAACCCATTGTTATTTACCCAAAAAGATACCACTGTTCCCGCTGTAATTACTTCCTTTAAAATAGATAATAAAGAACAATACTTTGAAAATACAATTTCCAAAAAAAACAGGATGGCAGTTCCGGCTAATGCCAATGTTATTTCTTTTGAATTTGCTGCGCTTGATTTTGACAGGCCCGACAAACAACAGTATGCTTACATGCTTGAAAATTTTGATAAAGGTTGGGTGATGGCCGGGCAGAGACGATATGCCGGGTATGCAAATATTCCCGGCGGCGATTATATATTTAAAGTAAAAGCTACCAACTCGCCAGACAACTGGGATGTATCTGTTGCTTCCATTCCCATACATGTTGTAACGCCATTTTATAAAATGTGGTGGTTCATACTTGCTGTTATAGTTGCCGTTACAGTTTTATTATCTACATTTTTCAGTTTCAAGCTCGAAAAGCAACAGCAAATACTGCAACTGGAGACGAAGGCCCAGATACTGCAAAAGGAAAAAGCGCTTGTGATGTATGAAAGTTTGAAGCAGCAGCTTAACCCGCACTTTCTTTTCAACTCACTTACTTCCTTAAGCAGCCTTATTCGTTACGACCAGAAAAAAGCAGGAATTTTTCTTGACGGGCTTTCAAAGATCTACCGGTATATTTTAAAGAGCAGCTACAATGAAACTGTGACGATAGCTGAAGAATTAAAATTTGTAGAAACGTTTGTAAGCCTTCAGCGTACCCGGTTTGAGCATGGATTGATAATAAATATAAATATTGATAAAAAGTTTGAACACTGTAAAATAGTTCCGGTCACTTTACAAAATATGATAGAAAATGCCATTAAGCACAATATAATCGACCAGGAATCGCCTTTGATCATAGACATCTATACAACAGGCAATTATATCGTGGTCAGGAACAATATTCAGAAAAAAAATTTTGTGGAAACTAGTAACAGGCAAGGTTTGTTTAACCTGACGTCGCTGTACGCATTCTTAAGCGATAAACTGCTCTTAGTGAATGAGAACGAAGAATATTTTTCAGTAAACATTCCGATGATATAAACGGAATAATTTCAATATTGAATAATATGAAAGCATTGATTATAGAAGACGAAGCGCTTATAGCCAAGGAGCTAGGCACCAAAATAATGCAGCTTGCAGATGATGTGGAAGTTGTTGAAGTGCTGCCGAGTCTTAAGACCGCGAAGAAGTGGTTTATGCAAAATGCAGAGCCCGATCTTATTTTTATGGATATTCAGTTATCCGACGGCGTGAGCTTCGAGCTGTTTGACATTTATCATTTGAGATGTCCGGTTATTTTTACTACAGCGTATGATGAATACGCCTTGCGTGCTTTTAAAGTGAATGGAGTTGATTATTTATTAAAGCCTGTAGATGATGATGAACTAAAAAAAGCGATTGAAAAAAGCCGCAATATTATTCAAAGTAAAACTGCAACGCCTTTCGACATCCAGCAGCTTGTAAAGAATTTAAAAGAAGGAAATTCGTCAACTCTTTATAAGGAAAAATTTATTGTACATGTGCGCAATACCTGGCTGCCCGTAAATACAGGCAATATAGCCTGTTTCGTAAGAGAAAATTTAAATTATCTTTTTACTTTTACAGGTGAGAAATATATTCTTGACTTTTCCACGCTTGACGAAGTAGAAGAGCTGCTGGATCCGAAAAAATTTTACCGCGCCAACAGGCAGTTTATTATTCACATAGATGCAATTCAAAGTGTAAAGCCACACGAAAATGCAAAACTCACGGCCATAATAAAGCCTCCTTTAAAATTTGAAGCAGACATTAGCCGCGAAAAAGCTCCTGCATTTAAAAAATGGCTCGACAGATAGTGTTAAAACGATATATGAAAAGCCTGTGACACGATACTAGTCATGCTGCCAGGAGGTTTTGGAGGCCTTATAAATAGATAAACAAAAGTTAAAGCAAATGGGTTAACCAATGCTATAGGTATATTTATAAAAACAAAATTTATGAAAAATATTTTTTATGCTTTTCTATATATCTCTTGTTCCGCTACATATTCTCAAAATCTGATAAGGCCGGAACATGCAATAAACCATAAAGGCGATATGGTAAATTTGGTTGGTTTGATTTCGCATGTCGAAAATATTCAAAACCCTAAAGGTTCTTCTATGGTTATGAGTATCAACGGAACAGGGTCTAATCAACTGTTTATAGTTTTATTGCTAAAGTCTGATTCCCAAAAATTTCAAGAAGAAAAACGATCAGCCTATTTAAATCGGTATGTTCATGTGAAGGGGAAGGTAGAGCTTCATGACGGCAGGCCCCAGATAATTATTAAAAACGAAAATCAAATCTCATTTACAAGAGATCTTCGTGAATCAATAGACGAACCGGAATAATTTGTAACTCCAATTAGTGGATATAAAAATAAATTTGTATGTTAATGAACATTAAAGAATACGACCAGAAGTTTATGCTCAGATGCATTGCACTTTCTCAGGAATCAGTTAATTCAGGAGACGCAGCTTTTGGGAGCTTGATAGCAATAGATGATACTCTGATTGCTGAAGGATTAAATGATTATAAAACAAGGATTTCTGAGCATGCTGAAATCGTAGCTTTAAACAACGCTCATAAAGTTTTGGGCACATCTGATTTATCCCAATGTACATTATATACCAGTTGTGAGCCTTGCCCCATGTGTTCGTTCATGATCAGAGAATTTAAAGTTAAGCGTGTAGTTTTTGCCTTGCCGTCACGGTACGTTGGCGGCTACTCAAAATGGCCAATATTGCAAGACATAGAACTTGGTATGTTAAAGCCAATATCTTCAGATCCACCTGAAATTTTAGGAGGATTCATGGAAAAGGAAGCCAGGGTTGTAATGGATATGACACCTTTATGGATGTTTGGAAGTGACGCAAAACTAAGAGTTTGAAAGACTTTAAAAAGAACTTGACTACCTAGATGAAACGCGGACGGAAACCTACTTGGTGACTATGGATTTGTATTCATAGGCTTATCAACATTTTCGGTAGCGCTATTGCTCATGTTATTGTTAACTTTTTCACCGGTGTACCCAAACAGGGATCGTTCTTTGATTGTGGTTGCCACTTCAACCGGCACATACTCTTCCCAACCATCTGCGCCTTGTTTTATTAGTTGCAGCACTGTATCTGTTTGCACATTGAGGTTATTCCTGTTGTAATCAAGTATATCTTCAATTTTGTCATTGGCAACGAGGTAACGATAAAGGTCTATAAGATGCGGTGGAAGTTGAAACCGCTCGCAATTTTGAATTACGCCATCGCGTAAAGTCGGATAGATAAACAGCTTTACCTTGCGGCTGAACAGGGTAGCAAAAGATTCCAGAATGCCGCCAGTTAGTTTTTTATAGTGCTCTTCAGAAAAGATATATTCAAGGTTTGGATATCCTAATACGACTCCCAGTTTTAAATTGGTGATGGTAGACAAATAAGCCACGAGCTTATAATATTCATGGAAGTTGGAGATCATTACCGTGTGCCCCAGGGAACATAAAATATCAACCCGGTCAAGGAAGTCTTTTTTATCAATTTCAGCAGTAAGATCGGCGTTTCTTTCTTTCAGAGATTGCAGTGTAAGTTCTGTTAATACCACCAGCTTTGTTTTGTCCACATCAGGTTCTTCGAGAAATTGCTTTACGCCCGTATTAAGCATATCTACATGCACGTTAATCACGGGTCGAAAACGACCGCGTACTACTACAATGTGCTTTTTATACAGCACCTCAGAAGGTTGGAGGTTCTTACCGTCCGGGCCAAAGACTGCTACATCGGTAAATCCATTTTCAACCAGTTGCAGGCTCATGAGCCGGTTGTCTACCTTTAAAAAATCCGGACCTTCAAATCGAATCATATCTATCTGGAAGCGGTCTTTCAACAGGTCATCTATTAATGAAAGCAAAAATAGCGATGTGTTTTCATGATAATAAAAACAGGCATAAAGCAGGTTTACCCCTAAAATTCCCACTGCCTGTTGTTGCAGGTTATTATCGCTGTCTAACAATTTTACATGAATTACCACATCATTAAAGTCGCCGCCGGGCTTCAATTGAAAACGTACACCCATCCAGCCATGTCCAACATTCGTCTTGTAATAATTCAGTGCTGATATAGTGTCGGAAAAGGCGAAAAAGGTGGTGGTTGCACTGCGTTGCGCGGAGAGGCGTTCAATCAGCAATCCGTATTCCCGATCCAGCATAGCTATGAGCCTGTGTTCGCTGACGTAGCGACGCTTTTCCTCAGCGCCGTATATGGCATCGGAAAAGAGCATGTCATAGGCCGACATGGTTTTCGCTATCGTACCTGACGAAGCACCAGCCTTGAAAAAATTAGCAGCCACATCCTGACCTGCGCCAATTTCAGCAAAAGAGCCATATATAAGCGGATCGAGATTGATCGCCAGCGCCTTTTGTTTCGTTCCAATATTACTATGTTGCGTCATTGCCATATAGGTAGCTATTTAATTTCTGTGGCCAGGCTGAATATATGGGAAGTTATGCAGCAAAGCCGGCACATTACAATCGTCTGGGAGTTATGCAGAAGATCATTTTTATTGAATGTTACGACGTAACATGAATAATAAAAAGATTTCATCTCAAATATAACGCTAACGATTGAAGGCCTGCTACCAGACTATAAAAAAAACCAATTAAATTTTTTAATTTAATTGCTTTCAAACAGGTTTGTTTAGTTGTAAAGTTATGAATAAGACCAGTGTTATGTTAACTGTAAGATGACGCGGGGTTTCAAACCACGGAGTCAGGGAGGGAGGGAGAGACACTGTGTTTCTCCCTCCCTCCC
>CAXTDO010000556.1:0-4979 GCA_964242315.1 uncultured Flavihumibacter sp. | reverse complement strand
TCTCTGTGTAACCTCTTCTTCCTCTCTGGCATTTTCTCCGTGGTTAAAAAAGAAACACAGACGCTAAACTTTAACAACTCAAAAAATCAGCCTCCAGTATTTTTGTGACTTATGAAAGAATGCTTCCTACTAATTTTCTGGGTGCTCTTAAAATACCATGCATATGCCCAGGATATTCTAAAAATAGCCAACGAAATTTCCACCACAGATCTCAAGACCAACGTATACAAACTTGCTTCCCCGGAAATGGAAGGCAGCTTCGCCGGCACTCGCGGCGATACCCTGGCCGCCGAACATATCGCCGATTGGTTTAAAAAGAACCGGTTATCGGCTCCTTATAACAATGGCACCAGCTTTTTCCAGTCTGTTCCTCTGCAAAAGATAATCATTACGAAAGCTGAAATCAGTTCTGCCGAAAAAAAGTTCCGGCAATTCAATGAGTGGTATATATTTCCCGGCACCACTTATAAATCCATAAAACTGAATGAGGTTCCCATAGTATTTGGCGGGTATGGAATTGTCTCCGATAACTATAACGACCTGTTAGGAGAGGATGTTCAGGGTAAAGTGGTGATCATCGTTCAGGTGCAGCCTGCCGATAAAGTTTCAGAGCTGCTGGCCAAATCAACCAGGGCCTCTATCAGTTCAGATTATCTGAAGAACCTTTCAGAAAAAGGCGCTGCAGCGGTGCTGGTGGTGACAAACGACTTTGACAGATCCTCCAAAGCATTAAAAGTTTCCGGCGCTTTAAGATCTTACCGGAACCCGGAGACGGTGCTCAATCCCTTGCCAAGGATTTATGTTTCTGAAGAAATGATCAATGAACTGCTGAAACAAAACGATGTAACGCTACAATCGCTCATGATCAACATGCGAAGGTCGCACCGCCCGCTTCACTTTTTAACAAAAGCAACTATAGGAATTGATGTACAGATTGATTCTGTAGAAGAGCATGGCCCCAATGTTATCGGTGTTATCAAAGGGAAAGACACCACGGCAGAAGCGGTGGTTATCACTGCGCATCATGATCATTTAGGAAAAAGAGGCACACAGGTTTTCAACGGAGCATCTGATAACGCCGGTAGCAGCGCTGCTTTAATAGAAATAGCAAAGCTGATGCAGAAAGCCGCTCAAACAGGGATGCGCCCGAAACGGTCAGTTGTATTTGCATCTTTTACAGGAGAGGAGATTGGTTTGCTCGGATCAAATTATTATGTACGCAATCCTTTATATCCGGACAACAAAACCTGGGCACAATACAACCTCAACATAATAGGAAGCATAGATTCTTTTCATACAGGAAATGCAGACAGTAACTACACTTATTTTCTTGTAAGGGATACTTTAAAGCATGGACTGTTAAATGCGATAATGGCTGCAAACGAATCAGTAAAATTATCTCTTGATGACCGGTACCAGCAACCGGAGTTTCCCAATCGCTGGCTTATTGCTTCGGATGCTGTTTCATTTTATATAAAAGGCATTTCTGTGATGCAAACAGGCTCCGGGTATCCAAAAAGCTATCATCAATCCACTGATACGCCGGATAAAATCAACTTTCCGTTATTAGCGCTTCAAACCAAACAGGCATTTCTTACACTTTGGAATATTGCTAATAATTAGCTGATAGCAATCAGTATTACAAGAAAACTCTTGTGTTCCTTGTGTTGAAATAATTCATCGGAAACGACGTTAGAGTAAGCTAAAAGAAAAACAGGGCGAAAAGCCGACAGTGACCGGGCTTGTTTATTGCATACAGATTTCAGATAAAAATATCTGACGATTACGGTGCTGTTGTGTAAATCTGTAACTTACCGGCGTAATCTGAATATAAATGAATAATTAATGGCTACCAATATCCAACCAGCATCTGAAAAATACGTGCTTTCCAAAGGCCTTGACCGTACTTTCCAGGATATCTACAGCGGATACCGGTTTATACTTCGTTTTTTTAAAGAAGTGTTTTTTCCTCCTTTTGAAGGAAAAGAATTCGTAAGGCAATGTTACGAAATTGGCTACCGGTCATTGCCACTGATCTCTTTAACAGGTTTTATCACCGGCATCGTGTTCACAAAACAATCAAGACCGTCGTTATCGGAATTCGGAGCAACGTCCTGGCTGCCTTCCTTAATTTCCATTGCAGTATTAAGAGCCCTTGCACCACTTGTTACCGCACTGATTGCAGCAGGAAAAGTCGGCTCTAACATAGGAGCTGAACTGGGTTCTATGAAAGTAACCGAACAGATTGATGCCATGGAAGTGTCCGCAACAAACCCTTTTAAATTTTTGGTGGTTACCAGGGTGCTGGCTACCACTTTAATGATACCGATATTGATGTTGTACACCGCGCTGGTTGCATTGATCGGTTCCTTCCTTGACATACACGCTAATGAATTAACAAGCTTTGTAAGTTTTATTGAGAAGGCTTTTGAAAGGATTACTTTTCTTGATCTGATTTCATCTATAGTAAAAACGCTTGTGTATGGCTTTACAATAGGCATAGTGGGCTGTTACAAGGGGTTTCATGCATCGCAGGGAACCGAGGGCGTTGGAAAGGCGGCCAATGCGGCTGTGGTGCTTTCTATGTTCCTGATTTTTGTTGAAGAGATAGTCATTGTACAGATCACCAATTTTATAAGATAGTTAGATGGAATTCAGTAAGGATACTTCACATATAGATACTACCGATAAAGTTATCTCCATAAGAGGCCTGGAAAAATCTTTTGGTACGCTGGCCGTGCTGCGCGGTATCGACCTTGATATCTACAAAGGAGAAAACGTGGTGGTGCTGGGCCGTTCAGGTACCGGTAAGTCTGTTTTGATAAAGATAATTTCAGGTTTACTCAAACCCGACAATGGAACGGTAAATGTATTGGGCAATGAAGTAGATGCCCTTTCAGATAAACAATTACAGGCATTGCGTTTGAAAATAGGATTTTCATTTCAGAACGGTGCGCTGTATGATAGTATGACTGTTAGGGGAAACCTGGAATTTCCCTTAAAAAGAAATGTAAGAAACCTTACCAGGAAACAGATCAACAGCTCGGTGGAGGAAGTATTGGAAGGGGTAGGACTGATCCAGGCGATTGACCAGATGCCCTCCGGACTTTCAGGCGGACAAAGAAAGCGCATCGGCATTGCACGTACTTTAATTCTCAGACCCGAGATCATGTTGTATGATGAGCCTACGGCAGGACTGGACCCTATTACCTCTATCGAGATCAATAACCTGATTAACAAAGTTCAACAACAATATCATACTTCTTCTATCATCATTACACACGACCTTACCTGTGCCAAAACAACCGGTAACCGTGTAGCAATGATGCTTAATGGAAAATTCCTTCATCAGGGTACTTTCGACGAAGTATTTAATTCCGATGATCCGGCAGTAAAAGCCTTTTATGAATACAATTTTATACAATAATTTATGAGTACAACTAATAACAAGCGCTCCGTGATAGTCGGTGCTTTTATATTGATAGGGATAATAATTTTGATAGTCGGCGTACTAACGTTAGGGGGACAGCGTAAAACCTTTGTAAAATCCATTTCAGTAGATGCTACTTTCGATGATGTAGGCGGTTTGCAAAAAGGAAACAATGTTTGGTTCTCCGGTGTAAAAATTGGTACCGTTAAAAAAATTCAATTTGCCGGTGATTCAAAAGTGGATATCAGTATGAACATTGACGAGGCATCAAAAGTGTATATCCATAAAGATGCCAGGGCGAAAATCAGCACGGATGGACTGATCGGAAATAAAATAATAGTGTTATATGGCGGGTCAACCAAGACCGAAGCCATAGAAGATGGCGACAGACTGATAGCCGATAAACCATTAAATACCGATGAGATGATGGCTACCCTGCAGGAAAACAATAAAAATCTGATAGGCATTACCGGCGACTTCAAAATTATAGGCAAGCGGCTCGTTGACGGAAAGGGAACTATAGGTGCCTTATTATCAGATTCTGTAATGTCAGAAAAATTAAACCTTACCATGAACAACCTTAATACCATCTCTTCCAATCTGAAAACAGCTTCACAGAACGGTAACAAGGTGGTAAAAAGTTTTTCAGAATACGCGTCTAAATTACAGACTCCAGGCTCACTGGCAAGTGAACTGGTTACCGATACCCTGGTATTCAGCAACCTGAAACTGGTAGTAACTCAATTGCAGCAGGCGGCAACACAGGCTACTGCCATCACTACAAGTCTTAAAGAAACAACAGGCCAGCTTAACAATAAAAACAAGCCCATTGGTTTACTGCTAAATGATGAAGAAACCGCTTCTCAACTAAAGAATACAATGAAGAACCTTGAAACCAGCACCCAAAAGCTGGACGAGAACATGGAAGCCCTTCAGCATAACTTTTTGTTAAGAGGCTTTTTCAGGAGAAAGGCTAAGGCTGAGAAAAAGTAGGTTATCCACGGTAACCTATGCGATTTAATGGTTAATGGTTAGTTGTAAGTTGTTAATTATAAGTCATTAAACACTTACAACTAACCATTAACCATTAAATCTTATAGGTTTAGAGAACACTACCAATTATAATCCCTATCTTCGCAGTTATCATATACGCTCTCTAAGCAGACTCGATTAACTTTCTTCACTTTAAAAGCTTCATCAAGTCATTTGATGAGCAGCATATACAGTCAATCTTTACATACTATTTGAAAGGTTGTAATTCATTTACATTAAACAATTATATATTGTCATTCGAAACATTAAATCTCATTGAGCCCATATTAAAGGCGCTCAAAACAGAAGGATATACTAATCCTACCCCCATCCAGGAACAATCTATTCCTGTAGTACTCGACCGGAAAGACCTCTTGGGCTGCGCCCAGACAGGCACCGGCAAAACAGCCGCTTTCGCGATTCCCATCTTACAAATTTTACAGGAGGAAAAAACTGCGGGTTCTCATCATATTAAAGCACTGGTATTGACTCCTACAAGAGAGTTGGCTATTCAGAT
>CAXTDO010000555.1:0-4992 GCA_964242315.1 uncultured Flavihumibacter sp. | reverse complement strand
CAGAATCGATGGTGCCGAAATTAGAACTCACTGTTTGTCCCTGAATGGTTAATTCCATTTCTTTATTAGAATTATTTTTACCCATAGACGCATAAAACTTATGCGTTTTACCACCTCCTCTTGCTGGAGGGCCTCCCCTGCCGTCGAAGAACACCACATCAACACCATACGATGCTGAAATTTCTGTAAGCTTTTCCTTTGCTTTATAAATGCTCCAGTTTGCCATCAGATACCCGCCATCTTTGGTTCCATCGGAAAAGCCTACCATAATAGTTTGCCTCTTGCTTCTGCGGATAAGATGATCGTAGTATACCTTGTTTTCATACAAAGATTTCATGATCGCTTCCGCCTGCATCAGGTCTTCTACTGTTTCAAATAAGGGCACTATATCAATGGTAAGTTCTTCCGTTTTCCATCCGCTGAATAAAAACAAGCCATACACTTCCAATACATTTAATGCACTGTTGCATTGACTGATGATATACCTGCAGCATCCCATTTCTCCGTTGTTACGCTGGATGTCTTTTACAGCCTTCATGCTTTCCAGGGTATCCCTGATGATACCTTCTTCATATAAATCGCTGTTTACATTTCCGGTTACTTCAATCAGCAGTTTCTCTTTTTCAACCGGCTCCAGGCTTGTGTAATTTGTAGGTAAGAGTTGCTCTTTCTGAGCAATGGCTTCCAGCACTTTACCGTGAACGCTGCTTTCCTGCCGGATGTCGAGCGAAGCAAAGTGTAAGCCGAAGACATGCACTTTATTAATGAGGTCATCTGCCAGGTGAAGAAACAAGCCATTATGATTATAAATAAGTATACGCCTGATTTCGAGAAGGGAATCGATGATGTATTGTTTGGTAAGCTCCGTATGTTGCTCGGGAACAAATATGTTATTGAACAATTTTGTTTCCAGTTCAGTGAGGATCGTATCAACACCTTTAAAGGTAAGCCGGCGCTTCAACTGACGTATATCGGAGTAATAACATTTAATGATGGCATCGCGAAGTGCATCAGCAACTTTTAACGTGGTGTCAACCCGTACGTTTGGATTGCCATCCCGGTCGCCGCCAGGCCAGAAGCCCATGGTAATAATCGGGTTATTATCCGGAACCGTATCAGGGAACTCGTTTTTTAAAAACGAAATGATATGCCCTGCAGCGTCGTAGAAAACATTTTCCAGGTACCATATCAAACTGATCGCTTCATCAAAGGGCGTAGGTTTTTGTTTTTTAAGAAACGCCGTTTTACCCAACTGTTGCAGGTACAAATTTATCTGGCTCGCGTTATTATCGGTTACAGCTTTCGAAAGATCATTTATAATTCCCAACACCGATCCGGGATAGAATTGCGTTGGATGTGCTGTTAGTACCAATCTTATGGAGAAGTCCTGTAATTTATCGGATAATTGCTCCAGCTTGCTGTTGTTAATCACCTCTGATTGAAGCTGCTTTAAACTTCCCAGTCCCTGCACATCATTCACCTCTTTAAATGCAGCGTCTTCCAGGGCATCAAACAGTACCACCTGCCTTTCTACATACTGGATAAAGCGAAACAATACATCCACCTTCTCCCTTTCCTGCACATAAGAAGTATGCTTTTGAAAAAAATCATCAATTATCTGTACGGGGCTTTGCCTCTTTTTATATCCATCTTCACAGTAAGTTAAAAGGAGGGATAACAAAATTCCCGTTCTTTCTATGCGGTGAAAAGGCAGCGAGTTAAAAAAGCTATTGTACAACTGAAATTTAAGGCCAACATAATCTTTAAACTGCTGCAAGCCATAGGAAGATTGATTAGACATATGATGTTAGTGTTATATTATTACAATTGAAGCATTTGCTGTCAGCCGTCAGCGATCAGCTATCAGGAGAAACACGTCATAAATGGATTTCCTGATAGCTGATAGCTGACCGCTGATAGCCACTTACAGCAAGCAGCAATGATGTTATCGGGGCTTGAAAATAGTGCAAATTTTCCAATTCGTTTTAACGTTTCAACCAATTTCCCTACCTTCGAAACTCGTTTTAATAATGTTACGAGATTATCATATCGCTCCAGTCATTTTTACGGCATCATCTGCTACACGTATTATCATTATTACAACCCGCTAAGGGTTGTATCTTGCTATATTATCCCATGGGCTTTTCGCCGGATCAAATAACAGGCGTTTTCTATCCGGCAATAAATATCTTTCAATCAATTAATTCATACGTATGAAGGTCTTAAAATTCGGGGGCAGCTCCGTTGCTACTGCTGAAAATATCAATCGCGTGATGGCTATAATCAAAGAGGCGATTGGTAATGATACAATAGTGATAGTGCTATCGGCAATGGGTGGTATTACCGATATGTTGATTCAATGTGGTACCCTCGCTTCAACAGCAGACGAATATTATAAAATCAAATTACAGGAAATAGAACAACGGCACCTGGAAACAGTTAAATTACTGATACCCGTTTCTCAGCAAAGCAGTATTTTAAGCTGGGTAAAAAAACGTTGTAATGAACTGGAAGATATTTGTAACGGCGTTTTTTTATTGGGTGAATTATCAGACAGAACGAAAGACAGAATTGTTAGTTATGGGGAGTATATTTCTTCCCAGATTCTTTCTTCCAGACTTAAATCGGAAGGCATAGAAAATACCTGGAAAGATTCAAGAGAACTGATTATTACCGATTCAGACTTTACGCATGCTAACGTTGATTTTACTGTTACCAATCAAAATATAGAAAATTATTTTTCAAGTACTCCCGGTACTTTATTTGTAATTCCCGGATTCATTGCATCTGATGCCAGCGGTGCTACCACCACATTGGGAAGGGGCGGCTCGGATTTTACCGCAGCTATTATTGGTGCAGGCGCAAACGCATCGGTAATAGAAATCTGGACCGATGTATCCGGTATGATGACGGCAGATCCAAGACTTGTTGCCAACACCCGCATTATTGAGCACATCTCTTATCAGGAAGCAATGGAGCTTTCGCATTTCGGTGCAAAAGTTATTTATCCTCCAACCATTCAGCCTGTGTTAAGTAAAAACATTCCTGTCTGGATAAAAAATACCTTCTCTCCAAAAGATCATGGAACCGTCATTGAAAGTGAGGCGGTTCAGCATGAAGGCAGCATCCGGGGTATTACGAGCATTGACAATATAGCGCTGCTAAGCCTTGAGGGCAGCGGCATGGTAGGTATTCCTGGTTTCTCCAAGCGCCTGTTTGAAGTGTTTGCACTTAACAAGATCAACATTATCATCATTACGCAGGGTTCATCTGAACACTCCATTTGTGTAGGTGTTCAGCAAAACAACATTGCAAGGGCTAAAGAAGCGGTAGATGAAGCATTTGCTTTTGAGATCAAATCAGGTAAGGTGGAACCTCTTATTATTGAAAACGATCTGGCTATTATCGCGCTGGTAGGTGATAACATGAAAAGCCATCCTGGCATCAGTGGAAAAATGTTTGGCGCTATAGGCAGGAATGGTGTGAATGTGAGAGCCATTGCACAAGGTTCATCCGAAAGAAATATCTCCGCAGTAGTTTCAATTAACGATGTCAGGAAAGCGATCAATGTGTTACATGAAGAATTTTTTGAAACCACTTACAAGCAAATGAACCTCTTCGTTACAGGTGTGGGTAACGTTGGAAGCAAGTTGATAGCCCAGCTTGAACAACAGCAGCAATACCTGCAGGAACACCTGCGTTTACAGATCAAAGTAGTTGGAATTGCCAACAGCAAAAAAATGTTTTTTAATGATGATGGCATTGATTTAAAAAACTGGCGTGAAGCTTTGGAAACAGGTGATGGAATGAACCTGGAACGGTACACCGATACCATTCGTTTTAAGAACCTTCGCAATTCGGTATTTGCAGATGTTACGGCAGATGACAAGGTAGCGATGTGCTACAGCAACTTACTTCAAAAAAGCATTTCGGTAGTTGCATGTAATAAAGTGGCATGCTCTTCTCCATATGAATATTACCGTAAGTTAAAAGACCTTGCAAGGGAATTCAACGCGCTGTTCCTCTTTGAAACCAATGTGGGTGCAGGTTTACCGGTTATCGGAACATTAAATGATCTTTTGAGAAGCGGTGACAAAGTGAATAAAATTGAAGCCGTGTTAAGTGGTACGCTCAATTTTGTTTTCAATCATTATAATGGTGAACGATCCTTTGCAGAAGTAGTAAAGCAGGCACAGGACGAAGGATATACCGAACCCGACCCACGCCTGGATCTGAGCGGTACCGACGTAATGCGCAAGATCATGATTCTGGCAAGGGAATCGGGTGAAAAAATGGAGATGGAAGAAATATTAAACAACTCATTCATGCCGGTATCCTGTATGGAAGGTGATGTAGAAAACTTTTATACCGAGATGGCTAAGGAAGAAGAACACTTTAAGAAATTATATCTTGAAGCATCCGAAGCAGGCAAGAAATTAAAGTTTGTTGCCAGGTATGAAAACGGGAAAGCCGATGTTGGCTTACAGCATATTGATCCTAACCACGATTTTTATCACCTGTACGGAAAAGACAATGTAGTATTATTTTATACCAACCGGTATGTTGAACAGCCGCTGGTAGTAAAAGGTGCAGGCGCAGGCGCAGAGGTTACCGCCTCAGGTGTGTTTGCAGATATTATCAGAGCAGCAGGTTGATTGCTATTGGCTATTGGCTATCAGCTATCAGCAGTCAGGAAGAAAGCTTACCGTGCTTTGATTTACTGATAGCTGACCGCTAATAGCTGATAGCAATGAATTTATGAAGCGTCATATAACCAGCAAATCAGGTTTAAAGATTAATTGAATTATGAAGGAGCAGCCGATAACAACAATGGAAGGATCGCATATTACCGTGGCCAGTCCTGCCAGCATTGCAAACCTGGTTTGTGGATTTGATATCCTGGGTTTGTCGCTTAACAGCCCGGAAGATGTAATGCATGTCACCTACAGTAAAATCCCCGGTATCCGCATCCAACATACAGACGAATATAAC